>NZ_JAJDJW010000005.1:102301-195623 GCF_020567645.1 Enterococcus sp. CWB-B31 | reverse complement strand
CATTTGGTGTAAGATGAGTATAGGTCATTTGTCTTCACTCCTTATAATTCTTTCGACGGAACTATTTTGAGTGTAGCACAAATGACTTATTTAGTTGTCTAGCTTAATTTTACTATCGGCGTATCCTTATTCAAAGACTCTCCTCCTCCATTTGATAGAAGAACACATTCGTATTTAGAAACATATGAAGTAAAGTCAGTGTTTAGAATATTTTATTGGGTTAAGTATCTTGGAGAAGTTTAAATACATGTACAGTTTTTCTCTGCAAAACGTCCGGGATGTATACGGAAAATATTTTTTTATGGTCGGAAAAATTTCTTTAATGAATTTTATTGAAGAAATTTAGCTTAATTGAACCCTATTCTTGAGATGAGCAAGATTTTCAATTCTCTGAATCAGTAAGAGCTCTAATCAGATAGTATTTCTTAAACATCGAAAAAGTAATTTTATGATCTGCTGACAGTCAGTACAATAATCAAAGAATAGCAGAGGTTAAAAACATTGACTCATGTATTTGTGCGCAATGTTTTTTATTTTCAATAAAAATAGAATATTCGTCTTTTGACTTAAATATGTTTCCAGGATTCTGAAAATTTTCAGTAAATTTCACAAATGTTGAGAGATATCTAACGGTCGATTACTAAGGTGTTGTTTGCTTTTTTTCAGAAAATGAAATGAAAAAATGCTGTTATTTTTATTATGATAAATTTTTTATTTTTCTGTATTTATCCGAACATTTTTGGTAAAATGACTTTGTTCAATTCAGTATTTTTGAAAATGTATGGGATTTTATAGGGAGCTAATCGAGGATGAAATTAACCATTAGGGAAGTAGCTGAACTGGCAGGTGTTTCAGTCACCACAGTTTCTCAGATACTTAATAATAAAGGCAGCCGATTTAGCAAAGAAACAAGAGAAAAAGTCCTGGAAATTGTTGAAAAGCATCAATACAAACCAGATTTTTTTGCATCGAACATCATTACACGCCATTCCAAAACAATCGGAATGATTGTACCTGATGTGACTGATTTTTTCTTTTCGAAAATTATTGAAGGAGTTGAAACCTATCTCAACTCACTTGGTTATATGATTCTTCTTTGTAACTCCAAGCACAGTGAGGAAGAGGAAACGAAATATGTAAGCGAACTGCTTCATCGGTCGGTAGATGGTATTATTTTGGCAACACCAAATATTTTACCGGAAGACCATGTTCTGCATCGTCACCTGCAGTCTTCATTTCCGGTGGTGCTTATAGATAGGGGAATCAACACACGGGATCAGGGGCAGCTTCTGATTGAGGAGTACGAAGGTGCCTGCCAGGCAATGGAATCATTAATAGCAAAAGGGCACCGTCATATTGGGATGCTGAAGGAAAGCCAGGGCTACTACAAGCTGACAGAACGAGTGACAGCATATAGAGACACCTTGGAAAAGCATGAGATTGCAATCACGGAGGCCTACATTCAAAGCGGGGAACTCACCTTGAAGGGCGGCTATCAGGCAGCTAAAGAAGTGTTAAAAAACAAAGAGATTACAGCAATTTTTTGTGGTAACGATGAGATGGCTATCGGTGCGTATCAGGCTGTATTTGAAAAGGGACTGCGAATTCCGGAAGATATTTCGATCATTGGATTTGACGGACTGGAAATATCCAAATATCTGACACCGACTTTGACAACTGTCTATCAGCCCGCATTTGATATTGGTTATTTTGCTGCGAAATTTTTGGTTGATGCCATCCATGGCGAAGGGGAAAAGATGCCCAATAAGATATTTGAAGCCACCTTTATTGAAAGAAACAGTACAAAAGAAATTGACAATGCGTAGAAAAAAAGGTAAAGTTCGTTTTAGAAGCGCTTTCTTTTTCTGCTGATTGGATTTAGTAAACTGGTTTACCAAACATCCATCAGCAGAGTTTTTTAGTGCATAATACAACATTGGGGATTCGGAGGAAATAATCATGAGAATGGTCGATTTGATCGAAAAGAAGCGTGATGGAGGAAAGCTGAATAAAGAAGAAATTCAGTTTATTATTGACGGATATACAAAAGGAGATATTCCCGATTATCAGATCAGTGCATTTTTGATGACGGTTTTTTATCAGGACATGACAGATGAAGAAATAACAGAGATGACTCTGGCAATGGCGCATTCAGGTGAAACCATTGATCTGTCCGGCATAAAGGGAATTAAAGTGGATAAGCATTCAACAGGCGGTGTGGGAGATACCACCACACTGATTTTAGCTCCTTTAGTAGCAAGTGTCGGTGTCAGTGTAGCTAAAATGTCCGGCAGAGGACTGGGCTATACCGGCGGAACGATCGATAAGCTGGAAGCTATACCGGGGTTTCAGGTGGAATTACCGGATGAACGTTTTATTCAGCTGGTGAATGAAAGTCATGTAGCAGTAATTGGTCAATCAGGAGAATTGGCTCCGGCGGATAAAAAGCTCTATGCTTTACGTGATGTGACTGCCACAGTCAGCTCCATTCCATTGATTGCCAGCTCCATTATGAGCAAGAAAATTGCTGCGGGGGCAGATGCTATTGTTTTGGATGTCACGACTGGTGAGGGCGCATTCATGAAAAATCTGGATGAAGCGCGTCGTCTTGCTGAAACAATGGTTCGCATTGGCAAACTGGCCAACAGAAATACGATGGCAGTGATTTCAGATATGTCTCAGCCATTAGGCGAAGCGATTGGAAACAGTCTGGAAATTGTTGAAGCGATTGAAACACTGCAAGGGAACGGTCCGGAAGATTTAGTGGAAATGTGCTATGCATTAGGCAGTCAAATGGTCGTACTTGCTGAAAAAGCAGCGACATTGGAAGAAGCACGCGGGCTTTTGGAAGAAGCCTTGAAATCTGGTGCTGCGTTGGCTAAATTCAAAGAAATGATTCGCAATCAGGGCGGCGACGAGACAATCGTTGATGATCCTGAATGCTTGCTTACAGCAAAATACCAGATTGATTTACCTGCAAAAAAAACAGGCGTTGTCCAGCGAATTGTTGCAAATGAGATCGGGATTGCGGCCATGCTTTTGGGTGCAGGAAGGGCAACAAAGGAAGATGCGATTGATTATGCAGTAGGAATTAAGCTGCATAAGAAAGTTGGTATGCCGGTTTCTGAAGGAGAATCCTTACTGACGATTTATTCAAATAAAGAAGAAATCGGGAATATCAAAGAAATGCTTTATAAAAATATTGAAATCGGGGATTCAGGCGAGGAACCTGTTCTGATTCATGATATAATTACTCTGTAAAATATTAAAGAAAAGGGAAGTGTCAAATGTGGGAATAAATCGAATGATCGATCACACAATCTTGAAAGCCAATGCTTCAGAAGAAGATGTGTTGAGAATAATTGAAGAAGCAAAAAAATATGAGTTTTTCTCTGTCTGTGTGAATCCTTTCTGGGCAGCTTTGGCGAATGAAAAGCTGGCAGGGACAAACGTTTCTACTTGTACAGTGATCGGATTTCCTTTAGGAGCTAATACTTCGGAAGTGAAAGCATATGAAACAAGAGATGCGATTGCCAATGGTGCAGATGAAGTGGATATGGTGATAAATGTTGGTGCACTGAAATCGAAGCATTATAAAAAAGTGTTGAAGGATATTCAGGCAGTTGTTCAGGCGGCAGCCGATAAAGCACTGGTAAAAGTAATTATCGAAACAGCACTGCTTACAGATGAAGAAAAAGTAAAGGCCTGTGAGCTGGCAAAAGAAGCAGGTGCAGATTTTGTTAAAACATCTACAGGATTTTCAACAGGCGGAGCAACAGTAGAAGATGTGAAGCTGATGCGGGAAACTGTGGGACCGGACATGGGAGTGAAAGCGTCAGGCGGTATCCACAATAAAGAAGAAGCTCAGGCAATGATTGATGCAGGTGCAACAAGAATCGGAACGAGTGCCGGCGTATCTATTATGGAAGGTGCTACAGGGACTGGTTACTGATATATTGACTGATTTTAAAACAAATGAAATGAACAGGAAAGTGGGAAACTCATGACTGTGAAACCAGAATGGCTTGCTGTTGCAGAAGATGCATTGGATAAGGCTTATGTTCCTTATTCACATTTTCCGGTCGGCGCCTGTCTTGTAACTGAAGACGACGAGATCTATCAAGGTGTTAATATTGAGAACGCATCTTATGGCTTGACGAATTGTGCAGAACGTACAGCTATATTTAAAGCTGTTTCAGAAGGAAAGCGCAAATTTAAACATTTGGTTGTGGCAGGACATACGCCAAGACCTATTTCTCCCTGCGGTGCTTGTCGTCAAGTTATTGCAGAGTTTTGTGATCCTGATATGCCGGTAACTCTGGTCGGTGATAAGGGTGTATCAAAAGAAACAACGGTAGCTGAACTGCTGCCATATGCATTTACAGAAGACGACATGTAGAATTTCTAGCGTTATTACATCAGTTTCATTCAGTCATCCTGGCTGTTGGAAATATAAAACTATTTTATTTAGGGGGCTTTACAGAAATGAAAAAAGCAAAATTATTTGGTCTAGGTGTAGTTGCGGCTGCTTTAACAGTTGCGTTAGCGGCATGCGGCGGAAACGGCGGAACTACGGATTCAACAGACGGCGGCTCAGCAGGCGGTTCGACAGATGCTGAACACAGTGTAGTCATTGTAACAGATATCGGCGGCGTGGATGACAGATCCTTTAACCAATCTGCGTGGGAAGGATTGCAGGAATGGGGTAAAGAAAATGGCTTGTCAAAAGGCGCAGGTGGTTATGATTACATCCAGTCAAATGATGCTTCTGAGTATGTAACAAATATTGATACAGCTGTATCCAATGGTTTCAATACAATATTTGGTATTGGTTATCTGCTTGCTGATTCTATCAGTGCTGCTGCAGATCAAAATCCTGATACTCAATTCGGTATTATTGACAGTGTAATTGAAGGAAAAGACAATGTTGTTTCTGCAACATTTAAAGATCACGAAGCCTCTTATCTAGCAGGTGTTGCTGCAGCGAATACAACATTAACAGATAAAGTTGGATTTATCGGCGGTGAAGAAGGGGTTGTAATTGATCGCTTTGAAGCTGGTTTCCGTCAGGGCGTTGCAGATGCGGCAGAGGAATTAGGCAAAGACATCACAGTAGATGTTAAATATGCTGCTTCATTTGGCGACCCTGCAAAAGGTAAATCACTTGCAGCTGCAATGTACCAAAGTGGTGTCGACATCATCTTCCACGCTTCAGGCGGTACAGGTGCCGGAGTCTTCCAGGAAGCAAAAGATTTAAACGAAACGGGCGACCAGGACAAAGTATGGGTTATCGGTGTTGATAGTGATCAGGAAGCTGAAGGGAAATTCA
This sequence comes from Enterococcus sp. CWB-B31, assembly GCF_020567645.1. Taxonomy (NCBI): domain Bacteria; kingdom Bacillati; phylum Bacillota; class Bacilli; order Lactobacillales; family Enterococcaceae; genus Enterococcus; species Enterococcus sp. CWB-B31. The sequence goes on along the minus strand of NZ_JAJDJW010000005.1, from coordinate 190,294 downwards.
CAACTAAAGATGGAAAAGAAGACAACTTTACATTGACTTCTACTCTTAAAGGAGTGGGTACGGCAGTGAAAGATATTTCTAATCTTGCTTTAGAAGACAAATTCCCTGGCGGCGAACATAAAGTATATGGTTTGAAAGACGGCGGAGTTGATTTGACAGAGGGCTTCTTAAGTGAAGATGCTCTAAAAGCTGTTGATACTGCGAAAGAAAAAATCATTGCTGAAGAAGTCACTGTTCCGGAAGTTCCAGAAGATGTAAAAGACTAAACAACTAGTTGAACTGGAAGGCTGAGATATTAATTACAAACAGCAGTATCTCAGTCTCTGCTTTTGAAACAAAGAAGAAGCGGGAGAACTTCCTGTTTTGGACAGAAAGAATCTTTCGCTTTGACTTTGTTCAATAAATGTTCCGGTTTCTAAGAAAGCAGGATAGATAAACTAGTTTACCTGGGAAGCTTCGAGAGCTTCTTTACTGGTACTATAAGGCATAAACTAACCTGTTTTCTTAAAAGTCACACAACAGATTTTGTCTCTCGGCTTTTAAGCATGATTCCCCGGGCTTTGCGTTACATGACTGTTATGAATTGGCAGTTAATTTGAAATTTAGTATATTACTGCTTGGTACAAGTGAAAAAAATATTAGGATGTGAAAAACGTGGCTGAAAACTATGTCATTGAGATGCGCAACATTACAAAACAATTCGGCACATTCAAAGCGAATGACAACATCAATCTGCAGGTGAAACCCGGAGAAATCCACGCATTACTGGGAGAAAACGGAGCAGGTAAATCGACACTGATGAATGTTTTATCAGGACTTTTGGAACCGACATCAGGTGAAATCTACATAGACGGGAAAAAAGTAGATATTAATGGTCCTACAGCAGCAAACCGGTTGGGAATAGGAATGGTCCATCAGCATTTTATGCTGGTTGACGCCTTTACAGTTACCGAGAATATCATACTTGGTAATGAACCGGCTAAAGGCGGCGTTCTTGATCGTAAAAAAGCGGTTGAAGAGATCAAAAAAGTATCGGAAAGATATGGTCTGGATGTGAATCCCAATGCCTACATCAGAGATGTTTCTGTTGGTATGCAGCAAAGAGTGGAAATTCTGAAAACTCTTTACCGCGGAGCGAATATTTTAATTTTTGATGAACCGACAGCTGTACTGACACCTCAGGAAATTGATGAGCTGATTGATATTATGCACGGATTGGTAAAAGAAGGTAAATCAATCATTTTGATTACGCATAAACTGGATGAAATCAAAAAGGTAGCCGATCGCTGTACCGTTATTCGCAGAGGGAAAAGTATTGATACTGTAGATATTAAAGATGTTTCCTCTCAACAGCTGGCTGACATGATGGTAGGTCGTTCTGTGTCATTTAAGACAGAAAAAGAACCGGCAAAGCCTTCGGAAACAGTACTTTCAATTAATAATCTGGTAGTAAAAGAAAGTCGCGGACTTGAAGCTGTGAAGGGATTGAGTCTGGATGTTCGTGCCGGTGAAGTGGTCGGGATTGCTGGAATTGACGGAAACGGACAGTCTGAATTGATTCAGGCTCTGACAGGACTGAGAAAGATTGAAAGCGGCACGATTGAATTAAATGGAAAATCCATTGTAAATCAAAAGCCTCGCCAGATCACAGAAGCGGGTGTTGGGCATGTGCCTGAAGACCGTCATAAATATGGATTGGTTCTGGAAATGACACTGGCAGAAAATATTGCACTGCAGACGTACTATCAAAAACCTTTAAGTAAAAATGGCGTGCTGAATTACAATAAGATTGATGAGTATGCGCGTAAGCTGATTGAAGAATATGACGTACGGACAACGAATGAACTGGTTCCGGCAAAAGCTTTATCCGGTGGAAATCAGCAAAAAGCAATTATTGCCAGAGAAGTGGATCGCAATCCGGATCTGCTGATTGTTTCACAGCCGACACGGGGCCTGGATGTCGGAGCAATTGAGTACATTCATAAACGTTTGATTGAACAACGCAACCAGAATAAGGCTGTTTTAGTTGTCAGCTTTGAGCTGGATGAAATTCTTAATGTTTCAGACCGTATTGCTGTTATTCATGCCGGCAAGATTGTGGGAATTGTTGATCCGAAAGAGACTTCGGAAAATGAACTGGGACTTTTGATGGCAGGCTATTCACTGGAAGAAGCCCGTCGAGAGCTAAACACTGTGGAAGCAGGTGATTCTGTTGAATGATAAATCAGAAAAATTAAGAAATATTATGGTTCCTATCCTCTCAGTTGTTATGGGGTTTGTACTTGGAGCAATTATTATGTTGATTTTCGGCTATTCTCCTGTTAAAGGATATGCTGCAATGTTTACAACTGTTTTTGGACAGGGACCTAAAAATATCGGGGAAATCTTTGTAACAGCCGGTCCGCTTATCTTTACGGCGTTAGGATTTTCTGTTGCCAATTCAGCCGGTTTCTTTAATATCGGACTTTCCGGACAGGCACTTTGCGGCTGGGTTGCAAGTATTTGGGTGGCTTTGTCTATGCCGGATACATCAAGAATCATCGTATTGCCGCTGGCTATTTTAGCCGGAGCACTGGCGGGAGCTGCAGCTGCAGCTATCCCTGGGATTCTCCGGGCCTATTTTGGAACGAGTGAAGTTATCGTAACAATTATGATGAACTATGTCCTGCTTTACGCAAGTACGCATATTGTAAACAATGTGATGTCACCGGACGTGATGAGTAATAAAGGCGTAACGAAGATGGTTGGAGCGAATGCAACTCTTAGAAATTCGTTTTTGACTGAAATGAGTAATGGCTCACGGTTAAATTTAGGGATTCTTCTGGCTCTGATTTTCCTTGTCCTTGTTTGGTTCTTAATGAAGAAAACAACGGCTGGCTTTGAAATCCGTTCAGTTGGGTTGAATCCATTTGCTTCTGAATATGCTGGGATGAGCAGTAAACGGACGATTATTCTTTCCATGATTATTTCCGGGACACTAGCTGGTCTTGGTGGTGTGGTTCAGGGGCTGGGGACATTCCAAAATTTCTTTGTCCAAGGCTCTTCTCTGAGTATTGGATTTGATGGGATGGCGGTGTCTCTGCTGGGAGCCGGCAGTTCGATCGGAATTCTGTTGTCTGCCTTGCTGTTTAGTATTCTGAAGCTCGGCGGACAGGGAATGCCGCTTAGAGCCGGAGTACCTACTGAATTAGTAGATGTAGTTATTGCGTCAATTATATTCTTTGTGGGAATCAATTATCTGATTCGTTTCTTTATGGCGAAAACAACCGGAGGGAAAAAAGAACTGGCTGTTGTTCAGGAGATAGAAACAACAGGGAATAATGAGAGTCAAGAAGGAGGAGAAATCTAATGGATGCAGCGTTAATGTCAACAATTCAAACGATTATCAATCAGACATTATTTTATTCCACTCCTTTGATTTTAACTGCATTGGGCGGAACTTTCTCAGAACGAAGCGGGATTGTAAATGTGGGTTTGGAAGGTATTATGGTTATGGGTGCATTTAGTTCAGTGGTGTTCAACTTAACTTTTGCTGAAACATTTGGAAGCCTTACGCCTTGGCTGGCCTGTCTGGTCGGCGGAGCTGTGGGTCTGCTGTTCTCGCTGCTTCATGCTGTGGCGACTGTCAATTTGCGTGCGGATCACATTATTAGCGGAACGGTTATTAATTTGATGGCACCTGCACTGGCGATTTTCCTTGTTAAAGTTATTTATGGAAAAGGTCAGACAGACACAATTGCTAAATCATTTGGTTATTTTGCATTTCCAATTTTAAAAGATATTCCGATTATCGGAGATCTATTCTTTAAACGAACATTTCTACCTGCCTACTTTGCGGTTGGCATTGCAGTGATTGCTTGGTTTGTTATCTTTAAAACACGCTTCGGTCTGCGTCTGCGTTCTGTTGGTGAAAATCCTCAGGCAGCAGATACACTGGGAATTAATGTATATATGATGCGCTATTCCGGTGTAATGCTTTCCGGCTTTTTAGGCGGTATGGGCGGAGCAATTTTTGCACAGTCTATCGCCGGACGTTTTGCGGCAACAACGATTGCCGGTCAGGGCTTCATCGCCATGGCTGCCATGATTTTCGGTAAATGGAATCCGCTTGGTGCGATGGGAGCAGCTTTATTCTTTGGCTTTGCTCAGAATCTGAGTATCGCCGGAGCCAGCATTCCTTTGATTTCCAAAATACCGGATGTTTATTTGCAGTCAGCGCCATACGTACTGACAGTGATTGTACTGGTACTTTTCTTAGGAAAAGCATCAGGACCGAAAGCGAACGGACAGAATTATATTAAATCAAAATAACAGAGACGATTGTACAACAGGGCGGGACTATGGGAACATTTCTTTAGTCTTGCCTTTTTTTGCAGAAATGAGTACTGTAAAAGAAAGATCGGAAGCAGGAAAAACAGCAGCTTCTTAACAGAGTATCAGTTTAATTGCTTCTGCCGCTGAGGTCTGGACAAAAGCGATCAGCTCCGAGAATTAAGAAGGACTATCCGAAAATTGTCAAGGAGCACTAGTCATAAAATGAAGAGCTGTGAATGGATACCCTACGCTGTGCTTCGATCACATCAACTTCTAGGTATGAAACATACTAGAGTTGACAGGCTTCACTAGGATTGTGTTAGCAGAGTAGATGAAGTCCTGTTACCTGCTCGGTGAAGGACCTGAAGCTCTTCATATTTTCAGGATCGTTCGGTTTAATTCTAAAGGAGTTGCTCCTGCGGTTACTCGTCGCAAAAAGAATTTTTGCTTTTATACCGCTGTTTATTCGGGGTTAGATACGAAGAGAGTTCGGAACTTTGTTTCTGTCCCACTCTCCTTGTTAAATGAGCGAAACCAAGAGTCAGTTATTTTTTTATTGGGACAAAGGGCATGGCGAAAGCAGGCGATATATTTCGTCATCCTTTTATATATCTAAACAAAACTGGAAGAAAGAAGGATGGTTATGTTTAAACGTGTACATTTAGTAGTAATGGATTCTGTAGGCATCGGAGAAGCACCTGATGCGGATAAATTTGGCGATGTCGGCAGCAACACCCTAGGTCATATTGCAAAAGAAGCTGGGCTGACAATTCCTAATCTGGAGAAGCTGGGCTTGGGGACTATTGCCCCGCTTCATAATGTAGCTGCTGAGAAAAATCATCTTGGCTATGCAACAAAACTGGAAGAAGTCTCTGTCGGCAAAGACACGATGACCGGTCACTGGGAAATTATGGGACTGAACATACAAAAGCCGTTTCGTGTTTTTCCGGAAGGCTTTCCGGAGGAATTACTGAAGCAGATTGAAGAATTTTCCGGCAGAAAAATTGTCTGTAACAAACCTTACAGCGGGACTGCTGTTATTGATGATTACGGTGAGCATCAAATGAAAACAGGTGATTTGATCGTTTATACATCTGCTGATCCTGTTCTCCAGATTGCAGCCCATGAAGAAATTATTCCGCTGGATGAACTGTATCGAATTTGTCAGTATGTTCGGGATATTACGAAAGATGAACCGTATATGATTGGTCGTATTATCGCTCGTCCTTATCTCGGAAGGCCCGGTAACTTTACACGTACAAGCAATCGCCATGATTATGCACTGGATCCATTTGGGCATACAGTGCTGGATTCGCTGAAGGAAGCTGGCAAAGATGTGATTGCAGTTGGGAAAATTAATGATATTTTTAACGGACAGGGGATCACAGAAGCTGTTCGTACGAAGAGCAACATGGATGGTGTGGATCAGCTGTTGAACGTTATGAAAAAGGAGTTTACCGGGTTAAGCTTTACGAATCTTGTCGATTTTGATGCTCTGTTTGGCCATCGCAGAGATGTCGTGGGCTATGCACATGCCATTGAAGAGTTCGATCTGCGCATTCCAGAGATTATCGATACTATGCAGGAGGATGATTTACTGATGATTACAGCGGATCATGGAAACGACCCGACATTCCCGGGAACAGATCATACAAGAGAGTATGTACCGTTATTGGTCTACAGTAAAAATATGCAGGGACAGGGAAGTTTGGCTCAAGGACACTATGCAGATATTTCAGCAACTATTGCAGAAAATTTTGATGTTGCACCAACAGAAAACGGCATAAGCTTTTTAAAGGACCTAAAATAGGAGGGAAACTATGACAAAGTTGAACGAGCAATTACAGGAAACAACAGCATTTTTAAAAGAAAAAGGAATTGAGCAAGTTGATTTCGGACTGATTCTTGGTTCCGGCTTGGGAGAACTGGCTGAGGAAATTGAAGAAGCAATTGCAATCCCTTTTTCAGAAGTCCCTCATTTTTCTGTTTCAACAGTAGTCGGTCATGCTGGAAAGCTGGTCTATGGCACACTTTCGGGTAAAAAAGTCTTGGCAATGCAGGGGCGGTTCCACTACTACGAAGGACATTCAATGCAGACTGTCACCTATCCTGTTCGAATGATGGCAGCACTGGGTATCCATTCAATGGTTGTGACGAATGCGGCTGGCGGAGTCAACACAAGCTTTGAACCGGGCAACTTAATGCTGATTACGGATCACATTAACTTCACCGGGGATAATCCGTTAATTGGAGAAAATGAAGAGGAAATGGGACCTCGCTTCCCGGATATGAGTCAGGCGTATACAAAAGAGTATCAGGAAAAAGCGGAGAAAGTTGCTGTTGATCAAGGCTTGGCGCTTAAGAAAGGTGTTTACATGGGTTTCTCTGGACCTACGTATGAAACACCAGCTGAAATTTGCATGGCTCGGACAATTGGAGCAGATGCGGTTGGAATGTCAACAGTTGCTGAAGTGATTGTCGCAGTACACAGTGGTATGAAAGTTTTAGGTATTTCTTGTATTACAAATCTGGCGGCAGGAATGCAAAGTAGTCTGAACCATGCAGAAGTAGTTGAAACAACGGAAAGAGTAAAAGAGCAATTTAAGCAGCTGATTAAAGCAACATTGGAAGAACTGTAAAAAATCTTGGATCACCTGTACTTTATCAAAAGCAGTACAGAGGTGATAGGATTGAAAGAAAGTTAATATGAGGAGGAAACAAATGAGCATCCATATTGAAGCAAAACAGGGAGAAATTGCTGATAAAATTTTACTGCCGGGAGATCCTTTAAGAGCAAAGTATATTGCTGAAACATTTTTGGACAATCCGGTTTGTTACAATCAGGTTCGGGGAATGCTGGGCTATACAGGAACTTATAAGGGAGAGCGTATTTCTGTTCAGGGAACTGGCATGGGGATGCCTTCTGCAACAATCTATGCCCATGAACTGATCAACTCTTATGATGTGAAGAAACTGATTCGTGTTGGAACCTGCGGGGCTCTTTCAACAGATGTTCACGTTCGTGACCTGATTATTGCGCAGGGAGCAGCTACAAGTTCATCCATGATTGCCAAACATTTTCAGCAGTTTCACTTTCCGCCAATCGGCGACTTCGATTTACTGTTGAAAGCCTATAATTTCGCAACTGAAAAAGGCTATAGAACACATGTAGGCAACGTACTTTCTGAGGATTCTTTCTATAAGGATGATACAGCAGAAACGATGAAGCTGGCTGAACTTGGAGTTCTGGGAGTTGAGATGGAAGCAGCTGCACTGTATTATCTGGGTGCAAAATACAAGGTACAGACACTGGCGATCTGTACGGTCAGCGACCATATCATTACTGGTGAAGAAACAACTGCAGAAGAACGTCAGACAACCTTCAATGAGATGATGGAAGTAGGTCTGGAAACGGCGATTGCAGAATAGATTTTTCGAAGCATACAATAAAAGAGCTGAAACAGAAGTGCCCGTTTTCTGAGCATTTGTTTCAGCTTTTTCTTTATTCGCCTAATAGTGATGTTTTTACGTCTTCAATGATTTTGGTGTTGGCAATTGGTCCATTATACAACCAGCTGGAATCGCCGCCAAAAGAGAACACTTTATCATTTTTCACTGCATCTAGATTTTTCCAGACACTTTCTTCAAAGAAAGGATCAGATTCGTCACTGTTTATAAGGAAAATATTATCTGCATCCAGTTCTGCCATTTTTTCCAGAGAAACAGCACTCCAGTCTGCTGTTGCATCCTTGGATATTTCTGTTACCAGCTCAGGAACTTTCAAACCAAGATCGCCATAAAGAACAGTACCGCTTGATTTTGTCTCAGCAACCATGAATACCTGATTGTTTGTTACCCATAAAACCGCAGCTGACTGATTATTTGCATTGGCTTGAGTCAATTCTTCTTTTGTATCTGCAGCCAGTGTGTCGTACGTCTCTAAAACTTCTTCCGCCTGCTTTTCTTTATTCAGCACATTGGCAACATCTGTTAACTGGTCCCGCCATGTAACACCCTCACCGTTTTTCACAACATAGGTAGGAGCTGCTTTGTTGTATTCGTCATACTTTCCGCCTTCAACCAGTGGTGAAGAGCTGACCAAGATCAGATCTGGTTCGTATTTTAATATTTCTTCATAAGGCAAATCATAGGAAATTGTCGGAATGCCGTCTAATTCCTCCTGCAGGTAATCCTGAATACTGGCGTTGTTCACTGTCCATTGGGCTACAGGCGTCTCGTCTAAAGCGATAAGATAGTCTTCCAGATAGCTGGCGATAATTCTTTTTGGATTGGCTGGAATCGTTACTTCATTTCCCAAGGTATCCGTCAGAACCCGTTCTTCCGCAGTACTCTCGATTGTCGAGTTGCTTGTTCCGGCATTCTGTGTACCGCATGCGGCTAATAAACCTCCGCTTATCAGTAACGTTAAGCCAAATAGAGCAGATTTATTCAATAAGTTCATTTATTACTCTCCTTAAACATTGTTAATGATGATAACGATTCTCATTATCATTTATATTAAGAAGTTTGTCAATCATTATATTGAAACTTGTCTGAAAATTCTAGTGGCGAATACTTTCGTGGCAGTCATTGTCATAAAGCCTCGCTTATGCACCATACTGTCAACGCTTTTCCAAGTAAACGCGTTTGTATGGAGAATCGAACAAGGTTCTTCAATTCTTAATGGCTCTGCCGTTTAGAAATTGATGAGATCGAAACGAAGTGTAGTGTAGTAAGCCTCGTAGACACAAGGGTTTTCTACTGATGCAGGAATAGCTAGTAGAATGGCATGCGAACCGACAATCTGATGAATTAGCAATAATTCATTCCAGTATTAAAAGCTTGCTTCTACGAATGCTCGTCGCATGTCTTTTGATCATATAAGACGGGCTATATGCGGAGTCCTTGAATGGAGGCTAGCTTATCTAGGGGCACTAGCAGGGTGTCATGCAATACTCTGATTGAAATAAATAGCCAAATACTTATGGTTATCACTAAGAGATCGCTAGTATGCGGATGAGAATAGGTCCTATTTTTCCAACCATTGTTTATAGAAAAATGAATATGCCAAAATGAGCTGGCTTTTTTATTTGGTAAATTTAGACCTTCACTAAAATTCTTAAAAAAACCATTTCCCCAATAGTTTTCAGATATGGTCTGGATGTAAAAAAGAAAAGTTTGAAAGTATTTTCTTTCAAACTTTTCTAAAGATGATTGCTTTTTACAGCGTATTTTTTTATAATGAAGTGCAATCTGTTGAGAATCATTCTCAATTTAGCAGATATTTGACAAGTACAGGCTTCATAAAAGAAGGGGAACTATGGATATTCTAACAGCGGCTGATTTGACAAGCGGTTATGGCAGGGAAATAATCAGCATGAATTTAAATACCTCTTTTGAAAGAGGATCAATGACCAGTATTATCGGACCAAACGGATGTGGGAAATCTACATTGCTGAAAACGCTGGCAAGGATATTACCTGAATTAAGCGGGCAGATTCTTTTAGACAGTAAAAATTTGAATCAGTATACATCCAAAGAAATAGCTCAGAAACTAGCCATTCTCTCTCAAACTCCAGAAAACTCGATTGATCTTTCTGTTTTTGATTTAGTTTCTTTCGGTCGCCATCCTTACCAGAAAGGCTGGAAAAGCATTACTGTAGAAGATCAGAAATATATCCAGTGGGCATTGGAGATGACCGGGCTGACAGAACTGGCACGTGAATCTGTGGCCATTTTATCAGGAGGACAGCGACAAAGGGTGTGGATTGCTATGGCACTGGTACAGGATACGGAGGTTCTACTATTGGATGAACCGACAACCTATCTTGATCCTGCACATCAGTTGGAAATTCTGAATGTTTTAAAAATGATTAATCAGGAACAGAAAAAAACAATTATTATGACAATTCATGACATTAATCTGGCTTCCAGGTTCTCGGATCAGGTAATTGCAATGAGAGAAGGACAGATATTTAAAAAAGGGACACCAGTGGAGGTCATCACTGAAGAAACGCTGAGACAGGTGTTCTCGATTGATGCAGAGATTGTCTGTCACGGCAAAACGAAGCGCCCGCTAGTGCTTTCTTATGAAATGGCGGATAAGGAGAATGCATATGAATGTGAAGGCTAAGCTGCAACAGCAGCAGGGGCTGGCGTTTCTGCTCCTAATACTTCTTCTGCTAATCATGATGATTATCTCCATAAGTAATGGAGCGGTTAACGTTCCTTTTAAAATTATGAAAGAAAGTTTTTTACAATTTGATCAGGAGAACCAGCTGCATCAGGTGATTTATTCGATTCGCCTGCCCAGAGTACTTGGCGCTGCTTTAGTTGGAACAAGTCTGGCGGTGACTGGGGCATTGGCTCAGGGGATTACGCAAAATCCGTTGGCAGATTCCGGGCTTTTGGGTATTAATGCAGGAGCTGCTCTGGGAATTGCGGTATCGTTCGCTTTTCTGCCCAGTGCAGGGTATTGGCAAATTTTACTGGTGTCCTTTTTGGGTGCTGGTGTCAGTGTCTATCTGATATACAAGATATCCAGTCGTTCCCGGCAAGGTGCAACACCTATCCGGCTGACGTTGGCTGGTGCCGGTATCAGCGCCTTATTTATTTCAATCAGCCAGTTTATCGCTCTTTGGTTTAATCTCAGTCAGGATATTACCTTCTGGTCCTTAGGAGGTGTCAGTGTGATTTCGTGGAAGCAGCTGCAGTTTGCTGCGCCAATCTTTCTTCTGGCAATAGCGGCTTCACTTTTCTACAGCTCTTCTGTCACAGTCTTGCGTTTTGGTGATGACACTGCGGTCAGTCTAGGGAAAAATCCTCAGCATATTCGTTTAACGGTTAGTGTGCTGATTCTTATTTTATCTGGTCTGTCGGTTGCCATTGCTGGGTCAGTGAGCTTTGTCGGTTTGATTGTTCCACATATGATGCGTTTTTTTGCAGGAGAGAATTATCGGAAGCTGATCCCCTTTTCTGCTGTCGGCGGGGCTTTGCTGGTTGTTTCAGCTGATTTTACAGCCCGAATGATTAATCCCCCTTTTGAAACACCGTTTGGGGTTGTTGTTGCATTAATTGGGATTCCTTTCTTTATTTATCTGTTTAGAAAAGGAGGAAACCTGGGATGAGTAAAAAGAAGATAATGGTTATGTATATCCTGTTTCTTATGTTGACTCTAGCAGCAGTGCTTTTCAGTCTGATGCACGGACAGATATCAGTTTCCTTTGAGGAACTGTGTCAGGTTTTTCTTGGTGGCGGAAGCCGAGCACAACGTTTGTTAATCCTGGATTTTCGACTCCCCAGAATTTTACTTGCTGTACTTGCTGGTGGGGCGTTAGGCTTAAGTGGAACTATTTTGCAAAGTGTGACACAGAATCCTTTGGCAGATACTGGGATTATGGGGATTAATGCAGGAGCTGGTTTTACTGTGCTCTTGTTTATAAGCTTTATAGAAACTAGCGGCTTGACTGTATTTTTGCTGCCTGCTGTTGCATTGATTGGTGCTTTGGCTGCGGCTGGAGGCATCGTCTGGATTGCCTATGATCGCAGAAAAGGAATCACACCGGTAAGAATGGTTTTGACTGGGGTAGTTTTAAGTACTGGGATTTCGGCACTGACTATTTTGCTGATGACAAAACTGGATTCTGAAAATTACCGCTTTGTTACGATGTGGCAGGCGGGAAGTATTTGGGGCAGCAGTTGGACATTTGTGTGGGCGTTAATTCCCTGGCTGTTCATTTCTTTTTTGCTGACCATGCATAAACATCGGATTTATGATATTTTTCAATTGGGAGATGAAGCATCAGCCTCAGTTGGTGTGAGTGTGGGGAAAGAACGATTGCTCTCATTAATATTGGCAGTTGCGGTGGCTGCATCAGCTATTTCAGTTACTGGAGGTATTAATTTTCTGGGATTGATTGCCCCTCATATTGTCAGAGGGCTGGGATTTAAAAAGCATAGAGAACTGCTGCCGGCTTCCTTATTAGTTGGCGGGTTGCTGTTGGTGGTTAGTGACACGATTGGCCGTTTACTGCTGGAAAGTGGTGAAATTCCGGCAGGTGTGATTGTTGCCATTGTCGGAGCTCCTTATTTCCTATATTTGCTGCTGAAAAGTGAAAAATGATGATTGCTGTCAGAGAGAAACCTTTTAATAGGCTATGAGTGCTTGCTAGATTCTGGCTTGTGCGACTTTTCGGATCGGAACAGAAGCAGTGTGATTTGCAGCAGAAAGCGGTGCCGTTAGAATTTTGAATGACAAATCGTTGACTGGCGAAAGAGCTTGAAAAAGTATATGATTATCTTGAGTCAAACAATACTTTTAGAGCAGGTGAAAGAATGGATAATTTTCGTTTTTATGTACCAACTGATGTACGTTTTGGGAAAGATCGTTTAAAGGATGAATTGACAGATGCATTGAACGTTTTTGGAAAAACTGTCCTGTTGTCTTATGGTGGGGGAAGTATTAAGAAGAACGGTCTGTATAACCAGGTTCTTAAATTGCTGGAGAAGAATCAAAACAATGTAGTGGAGCTAAACGGAATTGAGCCTAATCCCCGGATTGAAACAGTGGATCGCGGGATTGCTTTGTGTCGTGAGCATAAAGTGGATGTGATTTTGGCTGTTGGCGGCGGTTCTACCATTGATTGTGCCAAAGTTGTTGCTGCCGGCTATTATTATGAAAAATCAGCGTGGGAGCTTGTTTTGGAAAGGCGAACATTTAACGGACCCGCATTGCCTCTTGTAACTATTCTGACGTTGGCAGCAACAGGCAGTGAGATGAACAGCGGAGCAGTTATCAGTAACCTTGCTGCAAACCAAAAGCTGGGTGTGGGCGCGCCTTCCATGATACCAAAGGTTTCTTTCCTTGATCCTCAGAATACATTTACGGTTCCTGCGTATCAAACCGCAGCTGGTTCGGCAGATATATTAAGTCATTTATTTGAAAACTATTTTAAGAAAACGATTGGAGCGGATGTTCAGGATTTTGTTTCTGAAGGATTGATGAAAACTGTGATTAAGAACTGCCCGATTGCTTTGAAGACACCGGACAATTATGATGCCCGTGCCAATCTGATGTGGGCCAGCAGTCTTGCGTTGAATGGTCTGATAGGAAATGGAAAAGACGGTGCATGGTCTTGCCACCCGATGGAACATGAGTTGAGTGCATTTTATGATATTACGCATGGTGTAGGACTGGCTATTTTAACACCACGCTGGATGTCGCATGTATTGTCGGAAGAAACAGCAGCTAAATTCCAGCAATTTGCTAAAAATGTGTGGAATATTGAAGAAGCGGATGCAATGACTGCTGCTAAAAAAGGAATACAGGCAACTTATGATTTCTTTAAATCCTGCGGTATTCCAATGACTCTTCCAGAAGTGGGGATTAATGAAGAAAAATTGACCGAAATGGCTGAGCAGGCAGTAAAACACAGTACAATCGAAACAGCTGCGTATGTCCCGCTATCTGTTTATGATGTTATTTCCATTTATCAGGCATGTATGTCGGAATCTGCATTTATCTAGGACCTGTTTGGAAAAGTGATTTTGCAATATTTTTTTAGATAAGCCCTAATAAAAAATAAGCGAGGTTGTGACAAGCTTCTCTATGCGACGAGTAATTGCAAGAGCACATCTTTTCTCCTCGAAGCATGGAGGGGCTTTGCTTCTACGCTTCTTTGAATGCTCATCGCATGTTTTAAGGTTATGCAAGAACGTGCTCCTACGCTTTTACGAATGCTTGAATCATACAAAGACTGGAACAGCGTTTATTCGATTTTAAGGGTTCTAGATATACTAATATCACAGCTACGCTTATTTTTATTATAGAAAGTTTTCTTGTATTTAACCGGTTCAGCAAACAATTATGTTCCCTGAACGTCCAGTACTGAATAGCTGCGCTGATCAAATCGGCTGCGGCTTTTTGAGTATTCTATCGGACGTCCATTTTTCAAGTAAATAATTTGCTCCACTTCAAGTATGGGATCATCTACACTGCAATTAAGGTATTCCTGATCATAGTGGTTGCTTTTGTCCGCCTGAATGGAACGAAAAGCACCGGCAAATTGAATACCCAAACTTTTTTTCAGGTAATCATAAATGGAATTTAACAGAACATCATTGGTTAAGCCGGGAACCAGATCAACAGGCATAAAGGTATGTTCCAGTACATATGGTTTTTTCTCCAGAATTCTTAATCGAATGATCTTGTAGACGGGCTGTTCCGGTAGAAGCATTAAACGTTCCTGTACATTTTCGCTGGGAAATTCCACTTCAAACAGGATGACCTGACTGGCAAGCTCCCGGTTGGCGGCATTCATCTGGACACTAAGCCCCTGATATTCATTGGCAGGAGAAGTATCTCTGTCCCAAAAAGAGTGATTTAACACTCGAGTACCGGCTCCGCGCTGCGCATAAACCAGTCCTTCCATTGTCAAAATATTCACAGCTTTTTTGATCGTCATTCTGCTGACTGAAAATTCCTTGACTAAATCAGTTTGATTTGGCAGCAGAGTGTCAGGAGGATATATTTTATTTTTTATGCGTTCCCGCAGTATATTCGCAATCTCTTCGTATTTTGGCATACAACTTTCACCTCAATCATGAGTATAACGAACTCTGTGACTTTCTACAACGATAATTTTTTTATACAGTATTTATAAGTGAAAACAGCGATGACGAAAAATTTGCTCACCTTTTCAGAAAATGAGGCTGTCATCGTTTTTTTGTTTACTCTCCGTAATTATTGCAAGAGCGATTTTTAAAAAGCATTAGGACCTTTTGATAGGCAAAAATTTCTTTTCTGCAATATACTTTATATTTTGAGGTAAAGGAAAAGGCCGGAATAGAAATCCAGCCTTTTCGATCATTTTAGAAAGTTGAATATCAGATATTGACATCTGCCTGTTTGTCCATAATTTTTAAGAATGGAAACCAGATGAGAGCGACTATGATGAAGTCAATCACCTGCAGCAGTCCGCCCAGCCAGGAGTTGGTAGCGAGAACACCGCTTGCAATAATTGGAACTGTCCATGGGACAGAGACTCCGGTTGGCGGAGGAACAATTCCAGCTGCCATAACAAGATAGTTTATGGTTGTTACAACGATTGGAGCCAGAACCCATGGAATAAGGATTGAGGCATTTAAAACGATCGGCAAACCGAAGATTACAGGTTCGTTTACGTTAAACAGCCCGGGTGCTAATGCTAAACGGCCAACATCCTTATATTGTTTTTTCTTAAGGAAGAAGGCCATAATCAGAACTACAGCCAAGGTCATACCGGAGCCGCCAAGACCTACAGTGAATGTTTCCATGAATGGTTTTGTAATAATATGCGGCAATTCTTTTCCTGCCTGGTAAGCTTCCAAATTATCAAGCATCAATGTATTCCAGATTGGGTCCATTACAGAATTTACAATGATTTGACCATGCAAACCGAAAAACCACAGGAATTGAACGAAAAACAGTGCAATCAGTGTTGCTGGAAGACTGCTTCCCAAACCAGTCAATGGTTGTTGAATTACTTCGTAAATTACGTCATGAAGGTTTGTGTTGAAGAATCCAGTTACTGCTGCATTGATGAACAAGAAAATAGTTAAGGTACAGACTGCTGGAATCAGTGCTGCAAAAGATTTTGTTACTGCTGGAGGAACGCCATCCGGCATTTTAATCTGCCAGCCTCGTTTTGTAATACGACAGTAGATTTCCGCTGCAAGAAAAGCAGCAATCATACCAATGAACATGCCTTTAGCACCGAGGCGGTCAAGACTTAACACACCGCTTATGGTTTCGCCGCTTTCAAGAGTTATGAAAAAGGGTGTCAGGATCAGGAAGCTGGCAAATGAAACAGCTCCGCCAAAAATGCCCTCTACATCATAAGATTTAGATAAATAATAGCCGATACCAAAAGTGACAAACACTGACATGATACTCATTGTAGCATTTTGACCATTTCCAAACAGATTCCCCAAATTTCCTTTTAAGTCATCACTGAAAAATGGCAGATTATTAATAACCACTACAATTGAACCAAACATTGTTAACGGAAATGACAGCATAAATGCATCTCTTAAAACAGTTAGATAGCGATTTTGTCCTAGCCAGTTAGCTAAAGGCATAATTTTTTCGCTAAGCTTATCCATAAAACTATTCATAAATATCCCCCTAAATATTTTTTTGTAACCGATCACAACGACAAATATACCATCTTTTAATTTAAATGTCTATCCTTTAAAATGAATGTATATACTTTTGTTTGCAAAGATTGATTTTTGTGGTGAAGTAGATTATTATGGGAATGGATATAAGAAGGGATGGATAAACATGACAACATACAAATTTCCTGAAAATTTCTGGTGGGGATCAGCAGCAAGCGGACCACAGACAGAAGGCCGTGCAGCAGGTGACGGTAAAGGAGAAAGTCTATGGGATGAATGGTACAAACTGGCTCCGGAAAAGTTTTTTAATGAGGTAGGACCAGAGAAAACATCTCAGGTTTATACAAAATATAAAGAGGATATCCAGTTGATGAAGGAAACCGGACATACAACATTTCGGACGTCTATTCAGTGGAGTCGTCTAATTCCAAACGGCACGGGAGAAGTGAATCCCAAGGCTGTTGCTTTCTATAATGACTACATTAATGAAATGATTGAAGCAGGCATCGAACCTTTCATGAATTTATATCACTTTGATATGCCCTGGACGCTGCAAGAACAGGGTGGCTGGCTAAATAGAAAAACTGTGGATGCCTATGTGGAATTTGCGAAAACATGTTTTGAATTATTCGGTGATCGTGTAAAAAAATGGTTTACGCATAATGAGCCGATTGTACCGGTTGAAGCAGGCTATCTGTATCAGTTCCATTATCCAGAAGAAATCAACCTGAAGCATGCGATTCAAGTGGCTTATCATGAAGCATTATCCAGTGCATTGGCTGTGAAGGTGTACCATGAAATGGAGCTGGACGGACAGATCGGGATTATTCTGAATCTGACACCAAGCTATCCGCGTGATGAATCCAACCCTGAAGATGTGAAAGCAGCGGCGATTGCAGATGCATTCTTTAACCGTTCATTCCTTGATCCGGCAGTGAAAGGTGAGTTTCCGTCAGAATTGATAGAGATTGTTAAAGAGCTGGATATGGTTCCTGAAATGCAGGAAGATGATTTAGTCGTTATCAAAGAGAATACAATTGATATTCTGGGAATCAATTATTATCAGCCTCGTCGTATTAAAGCAAAAGAATCAGCAGTGGATCATACACATGGACCAATGCCGGATGACTACTTTGATGTATATGACATGCCTGGTAAAAAGATGAACCCTTATCGTGGATGGGAAATCTATGAAAAAGGGATTTATGATATCTTGACGAATGTAAGAGAAAATTATGGCAACATTCCCTGCTACATTTCTGAAAACGGAATGGGTGTTGAAGGGGAAGAAAAATATATCAATGAACTGGGTGTTATTGAAGATGACTACCGCATTGAATTTGTAAAAGATCATCTGCGTTATGTGCATCAGGCGCTTGAGGAAGGCAGCAACTGCCTAGGCTACCACATGTGGACATGCATGGACAACTGGTCATGGACAAATGCTTATAAAAATCGTTATGGCTTTATTGCAGTTGATCTGGCAGAAGACGGCAAACGCACAATTAAAAAGTCAGGTCGCTGGTTTAGAACAGTTTCTGATAGTAATGGGTTTGATGATTAATAAAATGAATAAACAGGTAAAAATGTAAGCAATTGAATTAATTTTTGCCAATGTACAGGGATTCCTTGGAAAATCAGGGGATTCCTGTTTTATTTTCTCTATGATTTTCATATAGGAGGTACAAATTTTTGAGGGAAATCAGTTATGGGTGTATTCTTTATGTCAGAATCAGTTAGTTGTTTCTGTCTTTTGTGGAACTGCTGATGTTGAATAACAGCGATTTGTTTTAATTAGGAGGAACAAAGAATGGCAGACTACGAACAAAAAGAAGTTAAACTATTGGAAAAAATTGGCAAGGAAATGTCTAAGCTGGCTGAGCCGCTGGCCAAGATTGAAGATACTGCCAGCAAAATCAAGTGCTTTTATGAACAGGAAAAAGCACTTATATGAAGTAAAATCGATTAGTCGCAAAGAAAATAAAATCGAAAGAGATGAAGAAAAGGCGGCTGAACAAGAGAATGATAGTATTGACAAGCAGCTCAATTACGAGGGTTCTTTGGTAAAAGGTAATATTCAAGAAATTGAGCAACTAGATGTAATTTTAGACGGCATTCACGATGATGACAATTAGGTCAAATGCTACATGGAACAGAAGAAAATAATTTATGAAGTAAAGAAGATACTGAAAAACTGGTTGAATAACATAATGAGGAAAGGGAGTGACATCATAATGATGTGTGCCCCTCTTTTTTAGTTAAACGACTACCGGAGTCTAACTAAAAAAGAACCGCTCGAAAGTTCCGAGCGGGTTCTTAAAAAGATATTCTTATAAATAATATTTCTTCGCAACTGTTAAATCATCGTTTAATTCATAAACAAGAGGTTGTCCAGTTGGAATTTCAAGATCCATGATATCTTCATCAGAGATGCCTTCGATATGTTTTGCCAATGCACGTAAAGAGTTTCCATGTGCTGCAACTAAAACAGTTTTATTGTCCAATAGAGCAGGAGCAATTTCGTCTTGCCAGAAAGGTAAGGCACGTTCTAATGTAACCTTCAGATTTTCTCCGCCTGGGACATCACGCTTGTCAAGCATTGCATAACGACGGTCATTTGCAGCTGATTCCGGATCAGTTACTTCCAATAATGGAGGCAGAGTATCATAAGAACGACGCCAAATGTGTACTTGCTCATCGCCATATTTTTCAGCTGTTTCTTTTTTGTTTAATCCTTGAAGTTTACCATAATGACGTTCGTTTAAGCGCCATGATTTGATTTGAGGAACCCACAATTGATCTGAGTTTTCTAAAATCAGGTTACATGTTTTGATTGCACGAGTTAATACTGAAGTATATGCTACATCAAATTCAATTCCTGCTTCTTTAATTTTGCGTCCGCCTTCTATGGCTTCTTCGATCCCTTCAGGTGCTAAATCCACATCAACCCATCCGGTAAATTGATTCAATGCATTCCATTCACTTAATCCGTGACGAGAAAAAACTAATTTTGGCATGATAAGTCTCCTTTATATATGGTTTCTGAAAATTTCATTACTTGTTTATTGTACAATGTTTTTCATTGAATTTCCAATATAAATTAGCAAACAGCCAAGAATCTGGCGCAACAGGAAAAGCCGCAGCAATCGTAACAGAGCAGATAAGGGGAAGTGATAAGCTTGAATACAGGATAAAAAAGCAGGAAATAAAAAATGCTGAGACAGTTTTATCTCAGAAAACCAATCTCAGCTTAACTCTCTCAATTATTCATTTGTTGAATATCCGCTTCTGTTAAATTTATATATTTATAGCAGGTTCCAATCGAAACCTGGCATTTTGAAGCAATAACCTGAACATTTTCATGGTTGTCATAATACATCTGCCGTATTTTATGAACAACCTTCATATCGATTTTAGGGCGCCCTCCGATTTTGCCTCTTTTACGGGCATTTGTCAGTCCGATCAGCGTTCGTTCTTTAATCAGCTCGCACTCCATTTTTGCCAGTCCCTGCATTAACTTAAAATAAATAGGACCTTCCGGACCACGGGTATCTATTTTTTCTTCAAGACTGACTAAATGGATATGGTTCTTCTTGAAAAAATGGGCGAATTCAGTCAGTTGTCTGGTAGATTTCCCCAGATGGTTAAGTCGGCAGATTACTAATGTATCATCTTCTTTCAAATCATCAACAATTGAATCAAGAAGTGAGCAATTGACATTGTTTTCAGCAGGCTTAAATGTATCCTGATAAATTTTGTCACATCCATAGGTTGAAAGCAAAGAGAGCTGTGTATCCAGATCGCATTCATTTATAGTCGTTCGTGCATAACCGATAAAATTCATAGAATATCCTTTCCTATATAGTTTGATAGTTTTGAGCTTAAATATAATTGGGACAGGGAGAGAAAGAAATCTAGCGTGAGTGAGCTTGAATCGTCTGCGGGCCTTCATTACTTCCAACAATCACAGTTGAGACAATGTTTAAAAACAAGCCATGCTCCACGACGCCTACCAGCTGATCAAGATAAGAGCCCAGTGCAATTGGGTCTGGAATCACATTCATTTGCAGATCGATAATATAGTGTCCGCCATCGGTTATTAAAGGAGTGCCGTCTTGCAATGTTCGGATGGACGGGTTGAAACCTTTTGTTTCAAAAAGGTACAATAACTGCTGACTGCCGTAAGGAATGACTTCGACTGGAAGAGGGAATGCCCCAAGCTTGTCCACCAGTTTTGACTCGTCAACAATCCAAATGTTTTTTCTGGAATAAGTAGCAACAATCTTTTCAAAAAGCAGAGCTGCGCCGCCGCCTTTAATTCCATGAAAATTGGAACTGATTTCATCCGCACCATCAATTGTTATGTCTACATGGGAAACATCATCAATACTTTTTAACGTAATTCCTAGCTCAAGTGCCTGTCTTTCAGTTGCTTTAGACGTTGTTACACCAACAATATTAAGATTTTCTTCGTTCACGCGCCGTCCAATTTCATCAACCATGTACTTTGCGGTTGAACCGGTTCCCAAACCAACAATCATTCCATCTTTGACATATTTAGCTGCTTCAATTCCCACCATTTGTTTTTGATTCATTTCAGTGCAAGCTCCTTTCGCTTTATCAAAAATATTGTACCGTTTCTTGAATAGAAAAGATAGAAAGGATTAAAAAAAGTGGGAAAAAAATGAAGAAAAATCTAAGAATAATATTTGATGAAAAAAACACTTCAAAAGCTTGACAGATAGGGTGTATCGTGCTATCCTAGCAAAGGTGCTTTATGTACAGGTCTCTCGTTGAGACGTGCTGACTGTCTATCAAAGCATATTTGATAAAGGATGCATAGATGCATTATTTTTTATCGCAAAAAAAGAACCACCTGGATGTGTGGAACTAGAAGCGAATTGAGGAAGGAGGAAAACAAGGAATGCCTACAATTAATCAATTAGTACGTAAACCTCGTAAATCAAAGGTAGAGAAATCTAACTCACCTGCATTGAACAAAGGATATAATAGTTTCAAGAAATCTCAAACAAACGTGAACTCTCCGCAAAAACGTGGGGTATGTACACGTGTGGGGACTATGACACCTAAAAAACCGAACTCAGCTTTACGTAAATATGCCCGTGTTCGTTTGTCAAACTTGATCGAAGTAACAGCATATATCCCAGGGATTGGTCATAATTTACAAGAACATAGTGTAGTATTGCTGCGCGGTGGACGTGTAAAAGACTTGCCAGGGGTACGTTACCATATCGTTCGTGGTGCGCTTGATACTGCCGGCGTTAACGATCGTAAACAAAGCCGTTCTAAATATGGTACTAAACGACCAAAAGCTGCTAATTAATTTGCTGACAACTAACATATTATATAGAAGAAATATTTCGGAAGGAGGAGTTACGAATGCCTCGTAAAGGTCCTGTTGCAAAACGTGATGTTTTACCAGATCCTATTTATAACTCAAAATTAGTTACTCGCTTAATCAACCGTGTAATGGTTGACGGAAAACGCGGGATTGCTGCTAATATTATCTATAATTCATTTGATATTATTAAAGAATCTACAGGTAACGATCCATTGGAAGTTTTTGAACAAGCCATGAAGAACGTTATGCCTGTTCTTGAAGTAAAAGCCCGCCGTGTTGGGGGTTCTAACTATCAAGTACCAGTTGAAGTTCGTCCAGAACGTCGTACGACTTTAGGTCTTCGTTGGGTTGTTAACTACGCACGTCTGCGTGGCGAACACACAATGGAACAACGCTTAGCAAAAGAAATAATGGATGCTGCCAACAATACTGGCGCTTCAGTTAAGAAACGTGAAGATACACATAAAATGGCTGACGCTAACCGTGCATTTGCACATTATCGTTGGTAAGATCCCTCTCTGTGTGCAGCTTCAGACTGCATCAGATAAGTTTTTACAGTTCATTTAAATAAAGAGAGGAGAAATAAGCTGAATGGCAAGAGAATTTTCGTTAGAAAACACTCGTAATATCGGTATCATGGCTCACGTTGATGCGGGTAAAACAACAACAACAGAGCGTATCTTATATTATACTGGTAAAATCCATAAAATTGGTGAAACCCACGAAGGGGCTTCACAAATGGACTGGATGGAGCAAGAACAAGAACGTGGTATTACGATTACTTCTGCTGCAACAACTGCGCAGTGGAAAGGGTATCGTGTTAATATCATTGATACACCAGGGCACGTGGATTTTACAATTGAAGTGCAGCGCTCTCTTCGTGTATTGGATGGTGCGGTTACCGTTCTTGATTCGCAGTCAGGTGTTGAGCCTCAAACTGAAACAGTTTGGCGTCAAGCGACTGAATACAAAGTTCCTCGTGTTGTTTTTTGTAACAAGATGGATAAAATTGGTGCAGACTTTCTATATTCAGTAAACTCATTACATGACCGTTTACAAGCGAATGCGCATCCGATTCAATTACCAATCGGTGCTGAAGAAGATTTTACTGGAATCATTGACTTAGTTAAGATGAAAGCTGAAATCTACACAAATGATCTGGGAACAGATATTCAGGAAACTGAAATCCCAGAAGATTACATGGATTTAGCAACTGAATGGCGTGAAAAATTGGTCGAAGCAGTTGCTGAAACTGATGAAGACTTAATGATGAAATATCTGGAAGGCGAAGAAATTACTGAAGAAGAATTAAAAGCGGGTATCCGTAAAGCAACAATCAATGTTGAATTCTTTCCTGTAATGGCTGGTTCAGCCTTCAAAAACAAAGGGGTTCAATTGATGTTGGATGCGGTACTTGACTATCTGCCGTCACCACTTGACATTGAAGCTATCAAAGGAATTGACTCGAAGACAGGTGAAGAAACAACTCGCCCTGCTGATGATGAAGCACCATTTGCATCATTAGCCTTCAAAGTTATGACTGACCCGTTTGTTGGTCGTTTAACTTTCTTCCGTGTATATTCTGGTGTTCTTGAAAGTGGTTCATATGTACTGAACGCTTCTAAGGATAAAAAAGAACGTATTGGACGTATTCTGCAAATGCACGCAAATACTCGTCAAGAAATTGACAAAGTATATTCAGGTGACATCGCAGCTGCGGTTGGTTTGAAAGATACAACAACAGGGGATACGTTATGTGCGCTGGATTCACCAGTTATCCTTGAATCAATTGAGTTCCCAGAACCAGTTATTCAAGTTGCGGTTGAACCTAAGTCAAAAGCAGACCAAGATAAAATGGGTGTAGCATTGCAAAAACTTGCAGAAGAAGATCCTTCATTCCGTGTTGAATCAAACGTTGAAACTGGTGAAACAGTTATCTCTGGTATGGGAGAACTTCACTTGGACGTATTGGTTGACCGTATGAGACGTGAATTCAAAGTTGAAGCGAATGTGGGTGCTCCTCAAGTATCTTATCGTGAAACATTCCGTGCACCAGTTACTCAAGCTGAAGGTAAATTTGTCCGTCAGTCCGGTGGTAAAGGTCAATACGGACATGTTTGGGTTGAATTTACACCAAACGAAGAAGGAAAAGGCTTTGAATTTGAAAATGCAATCGTCGGTGGTGTGGTTCCTCGTGAATACATTCCAGCTGTAGAAAAAGGATTGCGCGACTCAATGGACAATGGGGTACTTGCTGGTTATCCATTAGTTGATATTAAAGCAAAACTTTATGATGGTTCTTATCATGATGTCGATTCAAATGAAACTGCCTTCCGTGTAGCGGCGTCTATGGCTTTACGTGCTGCTTCGAAAAAGGCAAATCCTGTAATTTTAGAGCCGATGATGAAAGTAACAGTTACCGTTCCTGAAGATTACTTAGGTGATATTATGGGACACGTTACAAGTCGTCGTGGACGTGTTGAAGGAATGGAAGCGCATGGTAACTCACAAATCGTGAATGCGATCGTACCTTTGGCTGAAATGTTCGGCTATGCCACAACATTACGTTCTGCAACACAAGGACGCGGAACCTTTATGATGGTATTTGACCACTATGAAGATGTACCTAAGTCCATCCAAGAAGAAATTATCAAGAAAAATGGCGGTAATTCCGCTGAATAGTTAAAGGCTGCTTTGAGAAGCTAACTTAGGACTAGGCTTTTTTTGAGATTTCGGGTAAAATAATTAAAGATGATCAGACGGTCGTTGAACCGCCTATCAGATAAATAAAAAATCAATTGATTTTAGGAGGAACATTTTAAAATGGCTAAAGAAAAATTTGACCGTTCTAAACCCCATGTAAACATTGGTACTATTGGACACGTTGACCATGGTAAAACTACTTTAACAGCTGCAATTGCTACAGTATTAGCTAAACATGGTGGCGGAGAAGCTGCCAGCTATGCTGAAATTGATAATGCTCCAGAAGAAAAAGAACGTGGAATCACAATCAATACTTCACATATCGAGTATGAAACTGATGCACGTCACTATGCGCACGTTGACTGCCCAGGACACGCGGACTACGTTAAAAACATGATCACTGGTGCTGCACAAATGGATGGAGCTATCTTGGTAGTATCTGCTGCTGATGGCCCTATGCCTCAAACTCGTGAGCACATCCTGTTATCACGTAACGTTGGTGTACCATACATCGTTGTTTTCTTAAACAAAATGGATATGGTTGACGACGAAGAATTGCTTGAATTAGTTGAAATGGAAGTTCGTGATCTATTATCAGAATACGACTTCCCAGGAGATGACACTCCAGTCATCGCTGGTTCTGCTTTGAAAGCATTAGAAGGCGACGCTTCTTACGAAGAAAAAATCTTGGAATTGATGGCTGCGGTTGATGAGTACATCCCTACTCCAACTCGTGACACTGACAAACCATTCATGATGCCAGTTGAGGATGTATTCTCAATCACTGGTCGTGGTACTGTTGCTACAGGACGTGTGGAACGTGGACAAGTTCGTGTTGGTGATGAAATCGAAATCGTTGGTATTCAAGAAGAAACTTCTAAAACAACTGTTACAGGTGTTGAAATGTTCCGTAAATTGTTGGATTACGCTGAAGCAGGAGACAACATCGGTGCATTGTTACGTGGTGTAGCACGTGAAGATATCGAACGTGGACAAGTATTGGCTAAACCAGCTACAATCACTCCACATACAAAATTTAAAGCTGAAGTTTATGTTTTATCAAAAGAAGAAGGTGGACGTCATACACCATTCTTCACTAACTACCGCCCTCAGTTCTACTTCCGTACAACTGACGTAACTGGTGTAGTTGAATTGCCAGAAGGTACTGAAATGGTAATGCCTGGTGATAACGTAGCAATGGACGTTGAACTGATTCACCCAATCGCGATCGAAGACGGTACTCGTTTCTCTATTCGTGAAGGTGGACGTACTGTTGGTTCAGGCGTTGTTACTGAAATCGTTAAATAATTCAATTTAACATATAGCAATAGAACTGGTTTGGAAAAACTGGTGTACTCGGACGTAAACAGCTCTTCTGTCATCCTTTGGGATAATAGAAGAGCTGTTTTTATCTTGAGATATTGATTAGATGGTTGAGTTTCTTCTATTAAATAATCTGCCAACCCGAAAAACCTTCTTATTTTTTTAGTCATTTTATTTTCTCCCCAATACTATTTTTATATAATCGCTCAATTCGCTTGATCTCTGTAGCTAAGATTTTTTTACCTGTTTTGGTCACGATATAATTTTTTCTGCGATTTTCTGTATATTTCATTGCCTCTAGTGAAAATAAACAAGAAAAAATGAATTTGTAGAAATGAATGGTAGTAAGGGAAAAACGGAGGACTTTGAAAGAAAATTATTTCTTGAAAATAATTGTGAAAGTACTGAAAAAAGCCTTGCTATTCAAGCCTTTCTGTAATATAATCATAAAGGTGCTGTTTACAGAAGTGTGAATGCACTGGTAATTCTGAAAAAGAATTTGCCGGCTGTGAAACGAGAGGTTGCGACACGCCCGGACGCTTTGCCATGGACGAGCGTGACGGAGATTTTCGTGGAGCCATGTCTACTTTTCAAAATAGGCGAAGGAGGGAAAAAAGATGGCAAAACAAAAAATTCGTATCCGTTTAAAAGCGTATGAACATCGTATTTTAGATCAATCAGCGGATAAAATTGTGGAGACTGCAAAGAGAACTGGAGCTGGTGTATCAGGCCCGATTCCATTGCCGACAGAGCGCTCATTATACACAGTTATCCGTGCGACACATAAATACAAAGATTCACGCGAACAATTCGAAATGCGTACTCACAAACGTCTGATTGACATTGTGAACCCAACACCAAAAACAGTTGATGCTTTGATGAAGCTTGACTTACCATCTGGTGTGAATATTGAAATCAAACTATAATAAAAAAATTAAGATGATGGAGGTGTACTCATGACCAAAGGAATCTTAGGGAAAAAAGTTGGAATGACGCAGATCTTTACTGAGTCAGGTGAATTGATCCCAGTAACAGTTGTAGAAGCTACTCCAAACGTAGTACTGCAAGTGAAAACTGTCGGAACAGACGGCTACGAAGCGATTCAAGTCGGGTACCAAGACAAACGTGAAGTATTAGCAAACAAACCAGCGAAAGGTCATGTTGCAAAAGCAAACACGGCTCCTAAGCGCTTCATTAAGGAATTCAAAGATGTTGAGCTGGGAGAATATAAAGTTGGAGAAGAAATCACTGTAGATGTTTTCCAAGCAGGTGACATCGTTGATGTTACGGGTACTACGAAAGGTAAAGGATTCCAAGGGGTTATCAAACGCCACGGACAAAGCCGCGGACCAATGTCTCACGGTTCCCGTTACCATCGTCGTCCTGGGTCAATGGGTCCAGTTGCACCTAACCGTGTATTTAAAAATAAAAAGCTTGCCGGCCGTATGGGTGGCAACCGCGTAACGATTCAAAACCTTGAAATCGTGAGAGTAGATGCAGATAAGAATGTTATCCTGATTAAAGGAAATATTCCTGGATCTAAAAAATCATTAATTACAATCAAATCAGCTGTGAAAGCTAAATAATTGTTAGGAAAGGAGGAACTATGGAATGCCGAATGTAGCATTATTTAAACAAGATGGAACTCAAAATGGTGAAGTGACATTAAACGAAGAAATCTTCGGAATTGAACCAAATGAAAGTGTTGTCTACGATGCAATCATCATGCAGCGCGCTTCATTAAGACAGGGAACACATGCAGTGAAAAACCGCAGTGCTGTTCGCGGCGGTGGTCGTAAACCATGGCGCCAAAAAGGAACAGGTCGTGCCCGTCAAGGTTCAATCCGTTCACCACAATGGCGTGGAGGTGGTATTGTTTTTGGACCTACACCACGTTCATACAGCTACAAACTTCCTAAAAAAGTTCGTCGCTTGGCAATGAAATCTGTACTGTCAGAAAAAGTTGCTGAAAATAATCTGGTAGCTGTTGAAGGTTTAAGCTTTGACGCACCTAAGACAAAAGAATTCAAACAAGTTCTTGGAAACCTGTCTATTGATACAAAAGTATTGGTGGTATTGGAACCTGAGAATGATTTTGCAGCATTATCAGCTCGCAACCTGCCAAACGTTTCTGTTGTCACTTCAGACAATATCAGCGTATTGGATATCGTTTCAAGCCAAAAAATGCTTGCAACACAAACTGCTCTTACTCAAATTGAGGAGGTGCTTGCATAATGAACTTACTAGACGTAATTAAACGCCCAGTGATCACTGAGAAATCAATGCTTGCTATGGACGACAAGAAATATACATTCGAAGTAGATGTACGCGCAAATAAAACTTTAGTGAAACAAGCTGTTGAAGCTGCGTTTGACGTAAAAGTGAAAAACGTAAACATCATCAACGTGCGTCCTAAATTCAAACGTATGGGTAAATATGCAGGATATACTAAAAAACGTCGTAAAGCTGTTGTGACGTTAACAGATAATTCAAAAGAAATCCAAATTTTCGACGCTGCTGAATAATCAGCAGCAATAGAGAGAATGATCAAAGTAAAGTAGGAGGGAAATAAAGACGTGGCGATTAAAAAATACAAACCTACCACAAATGGCCGTCGTAACATGACGAGTTCTGATTTCGCTGAAATCACAACTGCAACACCGGAAAAAACGTTATTAAAGCCATTAAAAAACCATGCCGGTCGTAACAACAATGGCCGCATTACAGTTCGTCATCAAGGTGGCGGTCACAAACGTCAATACCGTGTGATTGACTTTAAACGTAACAAAGACAATGTTGTTGCGCACGTTAAAACAATTGAGTATGATCCAAATCGTTCTGCTAATATTGCATTAGTTCATTACGAAGATGGAGTAAAAGCATATATTTTGGCACCAAAAGGACTGGAAGTTGGCATGACTGTCGTTTCTGGACCGGAATCTGATATCAAGATTGGTAACAGCCTGCCATTGGAAAATATTCCAGTTGGTACTGTTGTTCACAATATTGAAATGAAACCTGGCAAAGGCGGACAATTAATCCGTTCAGCTGGAACAAGTGCTCAAGTACTTGGTAAAGAAGGAAA
The DNA here is from genome assembly GCF_020567645.1 of Enterococcus sp. CWB-B31. Taxonomy (NCBI): domain Bacteria; kingdom Bacillati; phylum Bacillota; class Bacilli; order Lactobacillales; family Enterococcaceae; genus Enterococcus; species Enterococcus sp. CWB-B31. The sequence goes on along the minus strand of NZ_JAJDJW010000005.1, from coordinate 161,351 downwards.
ATACGTGTTGATTCGTTTGAATTCAGGCGAAGTTCGTATGATTCTTGCAACATGCCGTGCAACTGTCGGATCTGTTGGTAATGAACAGCACGAACTGATCAACATTGGTAAAGCAGGTCGCTCTCGTTGGATGCGCAAACGCCCAACTGTACGTGGTAGCGTAATGAACCCTAACGATCACCCACACGGTGGTGGTGAAGGTAAAACACCTATCGGACGTAAGGCGCCAGTATCACCTTGGGGTCAACCAGCACTTGGCTACAAAACTCGTAACAAAAAAGCAAAATCAGACAAACTTATCGTTCGTCGTCGCACTAAATAATCTATTTGACCATGTGTCGCACATTTTGAGAGGAGGTTCACCATGGGTCGTAGTTTAAAGAAAGGGCCTTTCGCTGATGATCATTTATTGAAAAAAGTGGAAGCTCAACAAGGCGCTGAAAAGAAAAAAGTCATTAAAACTTGGTCTCGTCGTTCTACAATCTTCCCAAGTTTTGTAGGATTTACAATTGCTGTATATGATGGACGCAAACATGTTCCTGTATACATCCAAGAAGACATGGTAGGACATAAATTAGGTGAATTTGCACCAACTAGAACTTATCGCGGACATTCTGCCGATGATAAGAAAACTAGACGCTAATTTTTAGGGAGGGAAATATCAACATGGCAGAACAAATTACATCAGCTAAAGCAACTGCAAAAACAGTTCGCACTTCTCCTCGTAAAGCGCGTTTAGTAATCGATCTTATCAGAGGGAAAAGCGTTGCGGATGCAATTTCAGTTTTGAAATTCATGCCGAACAAATCTGCTGGAATCATTGAAAAAGTTTTAATGTCAGCAGTTGCTAACGCAGAAAACAATTTCGACTTAGATGTTGAAAACTTGGTTGTATCTGAAGCTTTTGTCAACGAAGGACCAACTATGAAACGGTTCCGTCCACGTGCCAAAGGTTCAGCATCACCAATCAACAAACGTACAAGTCATATTACAGTAGTAGTATCAGAGAAATAATCAGTATACGACTTGTTTGAAGGAACAAGCATATATGATGGTATTGAGGGGCAGTAACAGTGGTTGACAAGTCAGAAAACTTGCTTCTGCGAGTGTTAAAATTTTGAAAAACATTTTAACAATTCTCGAAGCAAATGCGTCTACTTGGAAAAGCATTGGATACCGGACCTCGAAAATAAACTTGTTTTATTAAAACAAGTGTCAACAATTAAGAGGAGGACCACTTAGCTCTTTGTGTTTTAACGCTTAGAGATAATGGATACCGGACCTCGAAAATAAACTTGTTTTTATTAAAACAAGTGTCAACAATTAAGAGGAGGGACAATCAGTGGGTCAAAAAGTACATCCAATAGGAATGCGTGTAGGCATCATCCGCGACTGGGATGCAAAATGGTATGCTGAAAAAGAGTATGCTGAATTCTTGCACGAAGATTTGAGAATCCGTAAATTTATCGCAACAAAACTTGCTGATGCCGCTGTGTCTACAATTGAGATTGAGCGCGCTGCAAACCGTGTGAACATTTCAATCCACACAGCTAAACCAGGCATGGTTATTGGTAAAGGCGGATCTGAAGTTGAAAACCTTAGAAAAGAATTGAACAAACTATCTGGTAAAAGAGTTCATATCAACATTATTGAAATCAAAAAACCAGATTTAGACGCTAAATTAGTCGGCGAAGGAATTGCACGTCAGTTAGAAAACCGTGTGGCATTCCGTCGTGCGCAAAAACAAGCAATCCAACGTACAATGCGTTCTGGTGCTAAAGGAATTAAAACCCAAGTATCAGGTCGTTTGAACGGTGCGGATATTGCTCGTTCAGAAGGATATTCAGAAGGAACTGTTCCTCTTCATACATTGCGTGCAGATATTGATTACGCATGGGAAGAAGCAGACACAACTTACGGAAAATTAGGAGTAAAAGTGTGGATCTATCGTGGAGAGATTCTTCCAACGAAAAAAAACACTGAGAAAGGAGGGAAATAAACATGTTAGTACCTAAACGTGTAAAACATCGTCGTGAGTTCAGAGGTAAAATGCGCGGTGAAGCAAAAGGCGGAAAAGAAGTCGTGTTTGGTGAATGGGGATTACAAGCAATTGAATCTCACTGGATTACAAACCGTCAAATCGAAGCTGCCCGTATCGCTATGACTCGTTATATGAAACGTGGCGGGAAAGTGTGGATCAAAATTTTCCCTCACAAATCTTATACAAGTAAAGCGATTGGTGTTCGTATGGGTAAAGGTAAAGGAGCTCCGGAAGGCTGGGTTTCTCCAGTAAAACGTGGGAAAATCATGTTTGAAATCGCCGGTGTACCTGAAGAAGTGGCCCGTGAAGCTCTTCGTCTTGCATCCCACAAATTACCAGTTAAAACTAAAATCGTAAAACGTGAGGAAATGGGTGGTGAATCGAATGAAGGTTAAAGATATCAGAGAATTAACCACTGCCGAAATGCTTGATAAAGAAAAACAGTTCAAAGAAGAATTGTTCAATCTTAGATTCCAATTAGCAACAGGACAATTAGAAAATACTGCACGTATTAAAGAAGTACGTCAATCGATTGCACGCATCAAAACAGTATTGCGTGAACAAGCTAACTAATAGTGGAAGGAGGCCAAACGCGTATGACTGAAGAAAGAAATCAGCGCAAAGTTTATCAGGGACGTGTTGTTTCAGACAAGATGGATAAAACAATCACTGTTGTCGTTGAAACAAAGAAAAACCATCCTGTTTATGGTAAACGTATCAAATATTCTAAGAAATACAAAGCTCATGATGAAAACAACACAGCCAAAGTTGGAGACATCGTAAGAATCATGGAAACTCGTCCATTATCAGCTACAAAACGTTTCCGCTTACTAGAGGTAGTCGAAGAAGCAGTTATTATCTAATAAAACGAGATTTTCCTATATAGATTGAAGTACAAAATCTGAAAGGAGGATACACATCGTGATCCAACAAGAAAGCCGATTAAGAGTTGCTGACAACTCAGGTGCACGTGAAATTCTAACGATCAAAGTCCTTGGTGGTTCTGGTCGTAAAACTGCTAATATTGGTGACGTAATTGTTGCTACGGTTAAACAAGCAACGCCAGGTGGTGTTGTCAAAAAAGGTGAAGTAGTTAAAGCCGTTATCGTTCGTACAAAATCAGGAGCTCGTCGCCCGGACGGTTCTTATATCAAATTTGACGAAAATGCTGCGGTAATTATCCGTGACGATAAAAGTCCGCGCGGTACACGTATCTTCGGACCTGTTGCACGTGAATTACGTGAAAACAACTTTATGAAGATCGTTTCTCTTGCACCAGAAGTATTATAATCGAAACACTTATCAAAGGAGGTGCGAAACAGTAATGTTTGTTAAAAAAGGCGATAAAGTAAAAGTTATCACTGGTAAAGATAAAAACAAAGAAGGCGTTGTATTAGCAGCGTTTCCTAAAAAAGACAAAGTTATCGTTGAAGGTGTCAACATCATGAAAAAACACCAAAAACCAAACCAGGCATCACCACAAGGTGGTATTCTGGAAGTAGAAGCACCGATCCACATTTCGAATGTAATGGTGATCGATCCTTCAAACGGAGAAGCTACTAAAATTGGTTATAAAGAAGTAGACGGTAAAAAAGTACGTGTTTCTAAAAAAACAGGTGAAGTTTTAGATAAATAGAAATTGAGGAAGGAGGGGCTTGTTGAATGAACCGCCTGAAAGAAAAATATATTAAAGAAGTAACACCATCATTGATGGAAAAATTCAATTACAGTTCAATCATGCAAACACCAAAAGTTGACAAGATTGTTATCAACATGGGTGTAGGTGACGCTGTTTCAAACGCAAAAAACCTTGATAAAGCTGTGGAAGAACTAGCTTTAATCTCTGGTCAAAAACCAATTATTACAAAAGCTAAGAAATCAATCGCTGGATTCCGTTTACGTGAAGGAATGCCGATCGGTGCGAAAGTAACACTGCGCGGAGAAAGAATGTATGAATTCTTGGATAAACTGGTATCAGTTTCTCTACCTCGTGTACGTGACTTCCACGGTATCAGTAAAAAAGCCTTTGACGGACGCGGTAATTACACTTTAGGTATTAAAGAACAATTAATCTTCCCGGAAGTTGATTACGATTTAGTAGATAAAGTACGCGGTATGGACATCGTTATTGTGACAACTGCAAACACTGATGAAGAATCTCGTGAGCTATTGGGACAATTGGGAATGCCATTCCAAAAATAATAAAAGGAGGCGAACTACGTGGCTAAAAAATCAATGATTGCTAAAAACAAACGCCCTGCTAAACATTCAACACAGGCTTATACTCGTTGCGAACGTTGCGGACGTCCACATTCAGTTTATCGTAAATTTCATCTTTGCCGTATTTGCTTCCGCGAACTTGCCTATAAAGGACAAATTCCCGGCGTGAAGAAAGCTAGCTGGTAAACAAGTAAACTTGCATAAAGGAGGTAACTAGTTCAATGGTCATGACAGATCCAATTGCAGATTTTCTAACTCGCATTCGTAATGCGAACATGGTTAAACATGAAAGTTTGGAAGTGCCTGCATCAAAAATCAAACGTGATATCGCTGAAATCCTGAAACGTGAAGGATTCATCCGCGATGTAGAATATATTGAAGATGACAAACAAGGCGTGATTCGTGTTTTCCTTAAATATGGAAAGAACGACGAGCGTGTTATCACTAACTTAAAACGTATCTCTAAACCAGGTTTACGTGCTTATGTAAAAGCAGACGAAGTACCAAAAGTACTGAATGGTTTAGGAATCGCAATCATCTCGACTTCTGAAGGTGTCGTAACAGACAAAGAAGCAAGATCAAAAAATATCGGCGGCGAAGTAATCGCCTACGTATGGTAATTTAAAAGAATACACAAGGAGGTGTCTCTAAGTGAGCCGTATTGGTAATAAAGTAGTTGTTCTTCCTGCTGGCGTTGAAGTGAAGCAAGACGGAAACAACATAACTGTAAAAGGACCTAAAGGTGAATTAACTCGTGAATTCTCTTCAGATATTACAATGAATATCGAAGGAGCAGAAGTAACTTTCACTCGTCCAAATGACAGCAAAGAAATGAAAACAATCCACGGAACAACCCGTGCAAACTTCAACAACATGGTTGTTGGCGTAAGTACAGGTTTCGAAAAAGCTTTGGAGCTTATCGGGGTTGGGTACCGTGCACAAGGACAAGGCAACAAATTAACATTAAACGTTGGATACTCTCATCCAGTTGAAATGACTGCTCCTGAAGGTGTAACGTTTGAAGTGCCTACAAATACTCAGGTAATTGTAAGAGGTATTAATAAAGAACACGTTGGCGAATTAGCAGCGAATATCCGCGGCGTTCGTCCTCCAGAACCTTATAAAGGCAAAGGTATCCGCTATGTTGGTGAATATGTACGCCGTAAAGAAGGTAAAACTGGTAAATAATAAAAGATGTGTAGGAAAATCGCTTAGAAGCGAGCAACAAGAGAAATCAACTTTGTTGAAACGAAGTTTCAATCAAGTGATTTGCTTGTGCCGCAGCTTCTATTTTCCGGAACTCGTTACTCTCGGGTTTTAGAGAAAATCGCTTAGACTGATTTTTCAACGGTCATTTATTTACAGTTTCTGGTCTAAAACTGCTGAACAGGCAGTTTATTAAAATTAAGAGGTGACAATTGTGATTACAAAACCAGATAAGAATAAAACACGTCAGAAGAGACACAATCGTGTTCGTAATAAAATCTCTGGTACTGCTGAGTGCCCACGCTTGAACGTTTTCCGTTCTAATAAAAACATCTACGCTCAAATCATTGATGACGTAGCGGGTGTGACGCTAGCAAGTGCCTCTGCCTTGGATAAAGATATTTCAGGTGGAACAAAAGTTGAGCAGGCTGCTGCAGTTGGTAAACTGGTTGCAGAACGTGCTGCTGAAAAAGGTATTAAAGAAGTAGTCTTTGACCGTGGTGGATACCTTTACCATGGCCGCGTGCAGGCTCTAGCAGAAGCTGCACGTGAAAATGGACTGGAATTTTAGGAGAAGGAGGAACACCATTCATGGTTTATATTGATCCAAAGCATTTGGAATTAGAAGACCGCGTTGTTGCAATCAATCGTGTAACAAAAGTTGTTAAAGGCGGACGTCGTCTGCGTTTTGCGGCTTTAGTGGTTGTCGGTGACAAAAACGGGCATGTTGGTTTTGGTACTGGTAAAGCTCAAGAAGTACCGGAAGCAATTCGTAAAGCGATTGAAGATGCGAAGAAGAACTTAATTGAAGTTCCTATGGTTGGTTCTACCATCCCTCATGAAGTAATCGGAGTATTTGGCGGCGGCCGTATTCTAATGAAACCTGCAGTAGAAGGTTCTGGAGTAGCAGCTGGCGGACCAGTTCGTGCCGTATTGGAGTTAGCTGGGGTAGCTGATATCACATCTAAATCACTAGGTTCAAATACGCCAATCAATGTTGTTCGTGCAACAGTTGATGGATTAACTCAATTAAAACGCGCTGAAGAAGTGGCAGCACTTCGCGGCAAATCTGTAGAAGAAATTATCGGTTAAGGAGGACAACAATAATGGCTGAATTAAAAATTACTTTAAGACGCAGTGTTATCGGACGTCCTCAAAACCAACGTGATACAGTAAAAGCGTTGGGATTGAAAAAAATGAACAGTTCGGTTGTTAAACCAGCTAATGAAGCTATCAAAGGTATGGTTAACACGATCTCTCATTTAGTGGACGTAGAAGAAGTTTAATTTACTCAAGTAGATTGTAAGGAGGTGCCAAACCACAATGAAACTTCATGAATTGAAACCCGCTGAAGGTTCCCGTAAAGTACGTAACCGTGTTGGACGTGGTACTTCATCTGGTAATGGTAAAACAGCAGGCCGTGGACAAAAAGGGCAAAAAGCTCGTTCAGGCGGCGGTGTACGTTTAGGATTTGAAGGGGGTCAAACTCCATTGTTCCGTCGTTTACCAAAACGCGGATTTACAAATATTAACCGTAAAGACTATGCAGTAATCAATTTAGATGTGTTAAATCGATTCGAAGATGGAGCTGAAGTAACACCTGTTGTCTTGAAAGAAGCAGGATTCGTTAAAAACGAAAAGGCAGGAATCAAAGTTCTTGCAAGCGGTGAATTAACGAAGAAATTGACTGTTAAAGCAGCAAAATTCTCTAAAGCAGCGCAAGAAGCTATTGAAGCTGCTGGTGGATCTATCGAGGTGATCTAATGCTTAAACTATTAAAGGATGCTTTTAAAGTCAAAGACATTAGATCAAAGATATTCTTTACATTGTTTATCTTATTAATATTTCGTTTAGGGGCTCATATTACTGTGCCGGGTGTTAATGCCAAAGGGTTGCAGGAATTGAGTGGTCTGCCATTTCTAAATATGTTGAATATTGTCAGCGGTAGTGCAATGCAGAATTTCTCCATCTTTGCGATGGGGGTTTCTCCATACATTACTGCATCGATTATTATTCAGCTGCTGCAAATGGACATTGTACCAAAGTTTGTTGAATGGTCGAAACAGGGAGAAGTCGGTCGTAAGAAGCTGAATCAGATGACTCGTTATCTGACAATCGGTTTGGGTATTGCCCAGTCGTTTGCTTTAACTTATGGGTTCAACTCCTTGAGCCAAATAGGAATTGTAAAAAATCCTACGACCTCAACGTATGTTATGATTTCCGTTGTTTTAACTGCGGGTACACTTTTCGTTACCTGGATGGGAGAGCAAATTACAGAAAAGGGAATTGGTAATGGTGTGTCAATGATTATCTTTGCCGGGATTATTTCAGGCTTGCCTGGAGCTGTCAAAGAAATTATTGAAGATTACTTCATTAACATTAATTCATCTGATCTGGTGAACTCTATCATCTTTGTAACAGTATTGGTTATTGCAATTTTACTGATCGTAACTGTTGTTACATTTGTACAGCAGGCAGAAAGAAAAATTCCAATTCAATATACAAAACGTGTATCTGGAGCTCCAACCAGCAGTTATCTGCCATTGAAAGTGAATGCCGCTGGGGTAATCCCGGTTATCTTCGCCAGTTCATTAATTTCAACACCTAATGCAATTTTGCAGGGCTTTGCTTCTAATTATACTGGGGAGACATGGTATGAAATCATGACAGAAATTTTCAACTACAACACAGTACCCGGTGCAGTCATTTATACTGTACTGATCGTTGCTTTTACATTCTTCTATGCATTTGTTCAGGTTAATCCGGAGAAACTTGCGGAAAATCTGCAAAAACAGGGAAGTTATATACCAAGCGTACGACCAGGTAAAGGGACAGAGGATTACGTGTCCGGAGTGTTGATGAGACTGAGTGTCGTTGGTTCTATATTCTTGGGTATCATTGCTTTGCTGCCAATTATTGCGCAAATGCTTTGGAACCTGCCTCAATCAATTGGGTTGGGCGGAACCAGCCTGCTGATTATCATCGGTGTTGCGTTGGAAACAGCGAAGCAACTAGAAGGTTTAATGTTGAAACGTCAATATGTTGGCTTTATCAATAAGTAAGAATCGTGTGTTGAGGATCTTCCTCAGCACCATTCTCACATATTTTCTAGATTGATTCAGCTTACTCAGATTTATCTAGCTTTACAGGTCAGCATTTAGAGAATGACAGATGAGTACTTTAAAGGAAGCAGCTCATTGTTTCTGTTTTTCAACTGTTGCTGTTTTAAACCTGTTCAGCTTTTAAATTTAGGAGGAAAACAAATGAACCTCATTTTAATGGGACTTCCCGGAGCAGGGAAGGGAACGCAGGCAGAAAAGATTATCGACAAATATGGGATTCCTCATATTTCTACTGGTGATATGTTTCGAGCTGCAATGAAGAACGAAACTGCTCTTGGAGTTAAAGCAAAATCGTTTATGGATAAAGGTGAACTGGTTCCGGATGATGTAACAAATGGAATCGTAAAAGAACGTCTTGCTGAACCGGATACAGAAAAAGGCTTTCTGTTGGACGGGTTTCCAAGAACGATTGATCAGGCTAAAGCTTTGGATAAAATGCTTAAAGAGTTAGACAAAAAAATTGATGCTGTAATTGACATCCATGTAGAAGAGAATGTGCTGATCGAACGGTTGGCGGGGCGCTATATGTGTAAAAACTGCGGAGCGACCTATCACAAACTTTTCAACCCTACAAAAGTAGAAGGAACATGTGATCGATGCGGCGGACATGAGTTCTATCAAAGAGAAGATGACAAACCTGAAACGGTGAAAAATCGTTTAGCGGTAAACATCGAAAGCAGTGCGCCGATTTTGGCTTACTACAAAGATAAGAACTTGCTGCACACAATCGATGGAAATCGTGAAATCGCTGATGTATTCTCCGATGTAGAAAAAATTATTGAAGAGAAATAGTCGATCCAGATTTGCCCGCCGGTTTCCGTTGTGTCTGTGCTTAGTAGATTCTCTTGCTAAATAGAATATTTTATGCTAAACTGTATCAGTCCGACTTCTATGCGATTTTTTAGAAGTTAAATTGAAAATTCCAGGTGGGAGCAGCAGTTTCCGCCGTTTTATCGTGTGAAAATGCGAAACAAGTACAAGGAGGTACTGTGCGTGGCAAAAGATGATATGATTGAAATCGAAGGTACAGTCGTCGAAACTTTGCCGAATGCAATGTTTAAAGTCGAATTGGAAAATGGGCATGTTGTATTAGCTCATGTTTCCGGTAAAATCCGTATGCATTATATTCGAATTTTACCCGGGGATAAAGTAACTGTTGAGTTATCACCATATGATTTAACTCGCGGTCGCATCACCTACCGATTTAAATAATTGTACTCCGTAAAATCTCAGGAGGTATTATCATGAAAGTAAGACCATCAGTAAAACCAATGTGTGAACATTGTAAAGTAATTCGTCGTAAAGGACGCGTTATGGTTATTTGCCCGGCAAATCCAAAACATAAACAGCGTCAAGGATAATAGGAGGTGTAACGAATAATGGCTCGTATTGCAGGAGTAGACATTCCTCGTGACAAACGTGTAGTAGTTTCTCTTACTTATATTTTCGGTATTGGTAACACTACTGCGAAACAAGTTTTAGCGAATGCAGGCGTATCAGAAGAAGTTCGTGTTCGTGACTTAACGAATGAACAGACAGATGCGATCCGTGCAGAAATTGACAAATTAAAAGTTGAAGGTGACCTTCGTCGTGAAGTGAACTTGAATATTAAACGTCTGATGGAAATCGGTTCATACCGTGGAATCCGTCACCGTCGTGGATTACCGACTCGTGGACAAAACACGAAAAATAATGCACGTACTCGTAAAGGCCCAGCTCGTACTGTAGCAGGCAAGAAAAAATAATTCCTAAGTGAAGGAGGTTAGAACTTCATGGCAGCAAAGAAAGTTAGTCGTAAACGCCGTGTGAAAAAGAATATAGAAGCTGGAATTGCACATATCCATTCTACATTCAATAATACAATTGTGATGATTACTGATACTCATGGAAATGCGTTAGCATGGTCATCAGCAGGATCTTTAGGCTTCAAAGGAAGCAAAAAATCAACTCCTTTTGCCGCTCAAATGGCTGCAGAAGCTGCAACTAAGGTAGCACAAGAACATGGACTTAAAACTGTCGAAGTAACAGTTAAAGGACCTGGCTCTGGACGTGAAGCAGCAATTCGTTCATTACAAGCAACAGGTTTAGAAGTGACTGCAATTCGTGACGTGACTCCAGTTCCTCATAATGGATGCCGCCCTCCAAAGCGTCGTCGTGTTTAATGAGTGCTGCTCATTTTGAGTTTGAAATTAAAAGGTCATTGAACAAGACACTTTTCGTTTTGAAAGGGGTATAGATAAGAATGATTGAATTTGAAAAACCAAGAATCGAAAAAATTGATGAAGATAGAGATTATGGCAAGTTCGTTGTAGAGCCTCTTGAACGAGGTTATGGGACTACTTTAGGCAATTCTCTACGTCGTATTTTATTATCTTCATTACCTGGGGCCGCAATTACGAATATTCAAATTGACGGTGTTTTACATGAATTCTCCACGGTTAAAGGTGTTAGAGAAGACGTGACACAGATCATTCTGAATATTAAAGGATTAGCGCTTAAGCTCTATGCTGAAGAAGAAAAAACCCTTGAGATCGATATTACAGGACCCGCTGCAGTAACTGCCGGCGATATTATCGTAGACAGTGATGTTGAGATCCTAAATAAAGATTTACCTATCTGTAGTGTTGCTGAAGGAGCTACTTTCCATGCTCGCTTAACAGTGAAACCTGGTCGTGGCTATGTTCAAGCAGACGAAAACAAAAAGGAAGATATGCCGATTGGTGTTCTGCCTGTCGATTCCATCTACACACCAGTACGCCGTGTGAACTACCAGGTAGAAAATACGCGTGTTGGACGTCGTGATGACTTCGATAAACTAACAATGGAAATATGGACAGATGGATCAATCATTCCACAGGAAGCTCTTAGTTTAGCGGCTAAGATTATGACTGAGCATTTAGATATCTTTGTGAATCTGACTGATGAAGCGAAAAACGCTGAAATTATGGTAGAAAAAGAAGAAACACAGAAAGAAAAAATGCTGGAAATGACCATCGAAGAACTAGACCTGTCTGTTCGTTCATATAACTGTTTAAAACGTGCAGGAATTAATACTGTACAAGAGCTTACAAACAAATCTGAACCTGAAATGATCAAAGTACGTAATTTAGGCCGTAAATCTCTTGAAGAGGTTAAGCTGAAATTATATGATTTAGGTTTAGGCTTACGTAAAGACGATTAATACTTTTTACGAAGGAGGGAAACCAACGTGGGTTATCGTAAATTAGGACGCACATCTAGCCAACGTAAAGCGATGTTGCGTGACTTAACAACTGACTTAATTATTAACGAACGTATTGTTACGACTGAAGCTCGTGCAAAAGAAGTTCGTTCAACAACTGAAAAAATGATTACTTTAGGTAAACGTGGAGATCTTCATGCACGTCGTCAAGCTGCTGCTTATGTGCGTAATGAAGTTGCCAGTGTTCGTGAAGAAAATGAAGCTATCGTAGTTGAATCAGCTTTACAAAAACTGTTCAATGACTTAGGACCTCGTTACGCAGAACGCCAAGGCGGATACACTCGTATCCTTAAAACTGAACCTAGACGCGGAGATGCTGCGCCAATGGTAATCTTGGAATTTGTTTAATAATCAAACTATACCGTCACTTTATAGATGATTCTGTTAGAGTGTTATGATGTTGGAGGCGACTCCGAGTCTAGCTCGCGCACTACCCGCTGGTATTTCCGGCGGGTAGGCACTCATCATATAGGGTGTTTTTTTGTCTGAAAATGGATGCACAGCTGATTGCTGTTGTGTCTTTTTTTATATCATCAGAAAACTATCTGTTACAGCTGTATCAAATGATTTTCTGACCGCATGGATACAGATCGCCAACAATGCTGGGTTTTTGAATAATTATTGAGCTGACCAATTATAAGGAATACTTTTTCTTCAGCCTGTCAAAGTTTTCACAGATAAAGGTATTAAAGATTATTTGAATCAATATTTTCAGCAATTTTTTCAGTGAGATTCATATATTATTTTTTTTGTTGTTTCACCTGAGTTTCCTTTTTTCTAATCTCCTGTTTTTGATCACTTACATGGTATCATATAAAAATCAGACTACTCTTCCAGTAAATATTTTAGGAGTGCCTTGACTGTTAGAACTCCCAATTAAAGGATTCTTTTGTTATAATGGAAACTATGGAATTAATCGAAAGAAAACATTGAAAGACAATGTTTTTTTGATAGTATTGGTGCGTGTCTGAAAACTCCAGCGTTAAATGCTTTTAGACATGCTCTAATTCGAATAAATAGGCGAAGGAGTCTATCATGGAATCAATCATAGAGTTGAGTAATATAAATTTTAGTTATCAGCTGGAGGATGCTTCTCCTGCACTAAAAGATGTTTCTTTTACTATTCAAAAAGGGGAATGGGTAGCGATTATCGGGCATAATGGGTCAGGAAAATCAACATTGGCTAAAACGATTAATGGTCTGCTGCTGCCTGTATCTGGTCATATTTCTGTTGGCGGAAAGGAACTGAATGAAGCGAATGTCTGGGATATTCGCCGTATGGTGGGAATGGTTTTTCAAAATCCTGATAATCAGTTTGTGGGTTCGACCGTTGAAGACGATGTGGCATTTGGGTTGGAAAATCAGGGGATACCCAGAAACCAGATGGTGGAACGCGTACTTGATGCACTGCAAAGGGTCCGAATGGACAGCTTTGCAACCAGAGAGCCTGCCCGTTTGTCTGGTGGTCAGAAGCAGCGTGTAGCAATTGCCGGAGTTGTTGCCTTACGTCCGGATATTATTATTTTAGATGAAGCAACCAGTATGCTTGATCCAGAGGGCAGAGAAGAAGTTATTTCTACAATTAAGAAGATTAAATCGGAAAGTAATCTAACGGTTATTTCGATTACACATGATATTGATGAAGCTGCAAATGCGAATCGAATCCTTGTAATGAAGCAGGGGGAGCTGGTTAATGAAGGAACCCCTGAAAAAATTTTTTCTATGGGCTCTGATTTGGTTAATATGGGACTGGATCTGCCTTTTCCTGAAAAATTAAAAATTGCATTGAAGGATCGGGGTATTCAAGTTCCGGAAGAGTATCTGACAGAAGAAAGGATGGTGGATTGGCTATGGACATCCGTTTTGAACAAGTAGATTTTACCTATCAGCCGAATACACCATTTGAACAGCATGCATTGTTTGATATCAATTTAACCATAAAGGATGGTTCCTATTCTGCAATTGTCGGGCATACGGGGAGCGGAAAATCGACACTTCTGCAGCATTTAAATGCGTTAGTGAAACCAACAAAAGGAACAGTAACGATAGGCGATCGAGTGATTACCCCAGAAACAGATAATAAGAATCTGAAACCCATTCGGAAAAAGGTTGGTATTGTATTTCAGTTTCCTGAAGCACAGTTGTTTGAAGAAACAGTGGCTAAGGATATTGCTTTTGGTCCGCAAAATTTTGGTGCTTCTGAAGAAGAAGGTCGGAAGCTGGCAGAAGAAATGCTTGGATTAGTTGGAATGGATGAGAGCTATTTGGATCGTTCACCTTTCGAATTATCAGGTGGACAAATGCGGCGTGTAGCAATTGCCGGAGTATTGGCGATGGAACCGGAAGTTCTTGTTTTAGATGAGCCGACCGCCGGCTTAGATCCTCAGGGGCGTAAAGAAATGATGGAGATGTTTCAGCATTTACATGAAAACCGTGGAATGACGATAGTATTGGTGACACATTTGATGGATGATGTTGCCAACTATGCAGATCAGGTCTTTGTAATGGAAAAAGGACAGGTGATTAAAACAGGCAAGCCTTCGGATGTGTTTCAGGATACTCAGTGGCTCAAGAAAAAGCAACTAGGAGTACCAACGGCGGCTGCTTTTGCTGAGAAGCTGTCAGAAAAAGGTTTCTCAACAGATCAATTGCCGTTAACAGCAAATCAACTGGCTGATCAGATTCTGAATGCAAAGGCTGGTGAAGCGCAATGATGAATAAGCTGATTTTTGGACGCTATATACCGGGAGATTCTTTTATTCATAGAATGGACCCCAGAGCAAAACTGCTAGGCAGTTTCTATTTTATAGCAATCATTTTTCTGGCTAATAACTGGCAGACTTATGCGGTATTGGCTGTCTTCACTTTAAGTGCTGCGGCACTATCAAAAATTAATCTCCGCTTCTTCATCAGGGGAATTCGACCATTAATATGGCTGATTCTGTTTACTGTAGCATTGCAGATGCTGTTTACTCAGGGAGGAGCAGTGTACTTCCAATGGTGGATTTTCTCTATTACAGAATTTGGTGTAATTAATGGGTTGTTTATTTTCTGCCGCTTCGTTTTAATCATCTTCATGTCGACTTTACTGACACTTACAACACCGCCGCTGGCTTTATCGGATGCTATTGAGTATCTGCTGCGGCCGTTCAAGGTTATTAAGGTTCCTGTGCATGAAATTTCCCTGATGCTTTCAATTGCGCTGCGTTTTGTGCCCACATTAATGGATGAAACTGAAAAGATTATGAATGCGCAACGGGCTAGAGGGGTTGATTTTGGTGAAGGGAATTTAATTCAGAAAATGAAAGCAATTATACCTCTTTTAATTCCGCTTTTTGTCAGTAGTTTTAATCGAGCAGAGGATCTGGCTACTGCTATGGAGGCACGTGGCTATCAAGGGGGAGAAGGAAGAAGTAAGTATCGGATTCTTGATTGGCAGTTCGGTGATACAATGGTTATGCTGCTGTTCGCAGCATTAACAGCAGCTTTAATTTTTATCAGAAGTTAATTATAGAAGAAGGTGAGTGAATGCCTCGTTATAAAGCAGTAATTGCTTACGATGGAACCAATTTTAATGGGTTTCAGGCTCAGCCTAACGGAAGAACCGTTCAGGAAGAAGTTGAAAAGACGTTGACAAAAATGAACAATGGTCAGGTAATTCAGGTTTTTGGGTCTGGACGAACGGATGCTGGTGTTCATGCACTCGGACAGGTGATTCACTTTGATTATCCAGAAGACAGACCATTGGAACGCATGCGTTTTGGTTTGGATACACAGACACCAGAAGACATCAGTGTAAAGAGCGTGGAAAAGGTATCGGATAATTTTCATGCCCGTTATCATGTGATTGAAAAGACATATCAGTTTCGAGTTGATATAGGTAAGCCGCGCAGTCCGTTTCGCCGTTTTTATGCGAGTTATTTTCCATATCCTCTGGATTTGGAAAAAATACAGCGGGCATTGCCTGATCTGATAGGTACCCACGATTTCACGTCATTTTGTGCTTCCGGAAGCAGTGTAGAGGATAAGGTGCGTACAATTTATGAAGCTAGAATGGAAGTTAATGCAGAAGGCGATGAACTTCTATTTACGTTCCGAGGCGATGGGTTTCTTTATAAAATGATTCGAATACTTGTTGGAACACTACTGAAAATTGGTAATGGACGGATGGATGAAAAAGCAATTCCGGCAATTTTGGAAGCTGAAAACAGAAATCTGGCTGGACCAACGGCACACCCAGAAGGACTTTATCTTAAAGAAGTCGTATATGAATAAAAAGTTTATCTGATGGATTTAATGAATCCCGTCAGATAAACTTTTTGTTTTACATCAGCATATTGTTTTCTTTTTTAAAAGTTGATGAAGCTGGATATAAAGATTTGCAAGATATTTATCTTCAATGAGATATCCATAAAATAAAGCAGAAGACCTGAATGAGTCTTTAATAGCAAGAAGGATAAACTGATAACCAAATCAATCATAGGCAGCAGTGTATTTTTCCAAATAAGGACTTATTTTAAAAGAATCCAGTTGATTCAGGAAATGATACAAACTCTTTATTGTTAAATGGTAATATATAAACAAAAAATAATGTCATAGTCCCCTAAAACCGAATAAATGGTGTTCCAGTCTTTGTATGATTCGAGCATTCGGATAAACCGTAGGCGCAGAAAAACGGATACAGTGTAATGGTTTGTCTCGAGAATCGTTAGACTCGTAGAGACAGCAGTTCTGGAAATAAGTCGAACTATACTAAAAATATGAATAACTTCAGGGAGGTATTCATATATTCCGCTGACTTGTCAGAGTAGATGATGCTGGTTCTTGAGGCAGAACACTTCTTATACGCAGGTTCTATGACCTAATGAATGGTACATATCTTTTTGTGCGACGAGTAAGCGCAGGAGTAGATAAGTAGAATGATCTAGTTTGTCCCTCAAGGTCAACTTGGAAAAGAACCTCAATAAGTGATCGACCTACAAGCCCTTCTGTCCTCTTTAGTATGACAGGAAATAGCGTGTAGGTCGATCGTTTTTTTCTTTTCATTCTGTTTGGTGTGGACGATAGCCCTCATGAGTGTTTGTCACAACCTCATTTATTAAATTTAAATGTTTGCTTTCTCAGGTGTAACTTTGCTCCATATCCAGCCAACAATAAAACCTATAATTGATGGAACAATCCAGCCCATACCGATTGAAAAGAATGGGAGATAGGACCCAGCCCATTCAAGGATGTTTTGGACAAATCCGCTGTCTTTAATAAAACTGGGAGAATTGTTCAATGCATCCAATAAAGCTGCCAGCAAAGTTACGTAAGTGGTCATCTGGTAGACTTCAGGTCGATGATGAAATAGCGGTCCGATAATAACCAGCAGCATCAATGTGATCGCTAAAGGATACAGGAACATCAATACTGGAATAGAAAACTGAATAATGTTTGTCAGCCCTACATTAGCAAACAGGCAGGGAAGAATACTTACTGCAATAATATAAGTTGAATAGCCAGCCTGAGGAAATAATTCAGAAAATGTTTCTGCACAGGCCGTTATCAGTCCGATCGCTGTTTTGAGACAGGCAATAATAATAATTAAAGCCAGAATCAGGCTGCCCCAGCTGCCCAAATAATGATTGGCGATTTGAGCTAAGGCAATGCCTCCATTTTCGCTTAAAGAAAATGCTCCCATACTCATTGCTCCCATATAAGCCAGCAAAGAGTATATGATGCCCATTAAAAGAATACTGACAGCTCCGGATTTAATCGTATCTCTGGCAATTTCATTAGGTTCTTCAATACCCATTCTGCGAATCGTTGTGACAATAATGATTCCAAAAGCTAAAGAGGCCAGTGCATCCAATGTATTGTAGCCTTCTGTAAATCCTTTGAAAAAGGCATGTTGCACATAGGCTTCACTTACAGGGGCTGTACCCGCTGATCCAAGTGGATAGATAAAAGCAAGCAACAGCAGAATGCCCAGTAAAACTAAAAAGAGAGGATTCAGAAATTTTCCGACATAATCCAGTATTTTAGAGGGTTTTCTGGAAAAAAGCCAGGCTGTAAAAAAGAAAAGAGCTGAGAAAAGAGCTAGAAAAACAGGCTGCTGTTGAGGCGCAATGAATGGAGCCAAACCAATTTCAAATGAAGTGGTCGCCAGTCTTGGCAGTGCAAAAAATGGACCAATTGTTAAATAAAGCAGTGTAGTAAAAATAATTGCATAAGGACGGCTGATTCGCTGAGCCAGATCAAAAAGCCCATTACTCTTTGAAATACCGATAGCAATGACTCCCAGAAAAGGCAACCCTATTCCGGTGATTAGGAAGCCCAAGTTAGCCCAAAAGACGGCTGAACCAGCCTCCTGTCCCAGATGAACAGGGAAAATCAAATTACCGGCACCAAAAAATAGGCCGAAAAGCATAGATCCGACGAAAAGATATTCCCGCCAGGAAAGTTTTTTATTCATTTTAAGTCTCCTCTTGATGATAAAATTGTGACAGCTTGTTGCTTAACTCAAGCTGCTAGAAGCATCTTTATTAAAATAACAGACTTAAGAAGACGAGGCAAGACATTGGAATAAGAATTTATTGTCTTTTCATAATAGAGAAACTAGTGTATTTTTCTATAAAAGCAACTGTAAGAATCGTCATGCTCAAGTAAGCGGGCTGCCCGACTCTATTGCTGAATCGAGCCAAACTAGCTGTAAAGTAGTATAAAATTTAACTGAGCTCGCTTCTTTCAAGGAATACTTATTGAAGCTGCTCAGTTTTGTCATTGAAGTATATGAGTTAAAATTTTCTAGCATGGAACATCATTTATAGACTATCTTTTATTGTAATTTATAATTTGGTCAATACACTAAGGCAAAATGAAGGCAAATAAATAGTCATCGCAATAATCCCCGTTGATATAGAATTCATCAACTAAATGTCCCTCTTGAATAAACCCATTTCGTTTATAAAAAGCAATCGCTCGTTTATTTGGTCCCATTACCCGCAGGGATATTTTGTGAATATTATAAACTGGAGCAATTTCTTTTAGATGGGTTAGAAGATGTTTTCCTGCTCCAACGGATTGAAAATCAGGATGAACACCAATCCCAATCATCCATTGATGTTGATGAGAGGGGAGCGGGGTTGGCGGATGAACATCAACAAATCCGATTACTTTTTCTGAAAGAACGGCAACAAAAATCAATTTATCCCCCATCCGTTCTTTATATTGTTCGACATTGTCATAATGGTGGAGAACAGGAGAATTTTCATTGGTCCAAATACTGTTCTCAATATGCATCAAGGCTGTATAGTCCTGCTCTTGCACTTTCCGAATGATTATTGCTTCAGTCATGGCTATCCCTCTCTTGTATTTATTTTTTGACTACTATTTTGTTTTAGGAAAAAGTCCTTCTAGTTGATTATAAATCAATTTTCTCTGTGTGGAATCGGCGAATAAGTTTTTCCTGATGAGACGTTAAAATGTCCTCCAACTGAATATCATATTTATCCGCCAGAATAAAAATATTATCTAAAACATCACCTAACTCTTCTGTCAGCTGCTGCCGCAATACGTGTTGTTCTTTATCCGGCTCATCGGGACGGTCACGACCAATTTCCAAAGCGCGTACTGCCTGCGCCACTTCACCGGTTTCTTCTGATAAAAAATTTACTCGAATAAAAGGATTCAACTCATACCATCCTCTTTTTTTATAAAAGTCGCTAATCCATTTCTGGTAATTTTGTATATTCAATGAAACTCCCCCTTTATCTTCTATTTATCATATCACAAGATTACTTAAGATCCATTCACAATAGAAGGACAGATAAAAAAATAACTGCTATAATCAAAAGCAGCAGAGTGAGAAAGGAACGGATTTTTGTATGACAACATTTTATTTGATTAGACATGGGAAAACAGAGTTGAACAAAAAGACTTGTTTTCAAGGCGGAGGCATTGACTCGCCATTGCTTTCAGAAGGCATTGAACAGGCGGTTAAACTTGGGCAATATCTGTCGAAAACGACTTTTGCAGCAGCAGCTGTCAGCACGCAAAAACGCGCTATGGATACAGCAAACTATATCTTGACAGAAAACCAATACGTGAACGATTTAACTGTACAGTATTATGATGAATTAAAGGAGCTTGGATTTGGTGAGCGTGAGGGAATCGAAGTGGATATTGCTGATCAGCAAACTAACTATTTACGCCAAAGACCAGATCTGTATAATCCTTCTGAGTTTAATGGTGAAACCTATGACTCGCTGATTAAACGAGGAATGAGCATGGTTGAAAGGTTAAGCACAGATTATCCGGACGGCAATGTCCTGATTGTGGCTCATGGGGTTTTACTGCTGGTATTGATCAATTATCTGATGGGTGAAGAGAAAAGAAATTGGCGGAAAAATGGTCCATTGGAAAATACAAGTGTGACGGTGATACACAAAGAACAGGGGAACTGCATTTTAGAAACATTTAACGATGTCTCCTATCTGGAAGAGCAGCTGCCGTAAATAAGCAATCGGGTTAAAAGAATAAATGAAACGGGGAAAAGTATTGAAACGAATAGCAGTATATTGCGGCGCCAATAAAGGAAATAATCCTGTTTATCAGGAACAGGCAGAAAAGCTGGGAAAATGGATGGTTTCTCAGGGGTATGGTCTTGTGTATGGCGGCGGCAATGTTGGGTTAATGGGAATTATTGCTGACATGGTTTTGCAAGAGGGCGGTGAAGTAATTGGCGTGATGCCGACATTTTTGGTGGATAGAGAGATTGCTCATCCTTCTTTGACAGAACTGATTGTTGTGAAGGATATGCATGAACGGAAGAAGAAAATGATGGATGAGGCTGATTGTTACTTAGCTTTGCCCGGAGGACCAGGTACGCTGGAGGAGATTTCCGAAGCAATTTCATGGGCTCGTGTGGGAGAGCATGCGCATCCATGTGTCCTGCTGAATCCGAACGGCTATTACGATTTGCTGGCTGATTTCTTTAATCATATGGTTACGGAAGGCTTTCTGTCACAGGAAGATCGTGAAAATATTCTAATTACAGAATCATTTGATACCATAGAAGAATTTATTAGAAATTATCAGGCGATGAAAGTCAGAAGCTACAAGGAATAACAGGATAAGCATCAAACCAAAAAGCAGCGGTTCATCCCAGAGCCGCTGCTTTCTATAAATATATTATCATTTTGATAATATCCGCTGAAGAAATTCTTTTGTCCGCTCCTCTTTTGGATGGGCAAAAAATTCTTCTGCGGTCCCTTCCTCTGCTATGACCCCTTTATCCATGAAAATGACGCGATCAGAAACATCACGGGCAAACTCCATTTCGTGAGTGACGATCATCATTGTCAGCCCGGTATGAGCCAGGCTTTTTATTGTCTTTAACACTTCTCCTACCATTTCAGGGTCAAGTGCAGAGGTTGGTTCATCAAATAATAAAACATCGGGATTCATGGACAGTGCACGAGCAATTGCGACACGCTGCTTTTGTCCTCCGGAAAGTTGTGCCGGCTTCGCTTTGATAAAACGAGCCATACCGACTTTTTCCAAGTTTTCTTTTGCTATTTGCTCAGCTTCGCTCTTTGAGCGTTTCAAGACAGAGAGTTGTCCGGCCGTACAGTTATCTAAAACGTTTAAGTTATTAAATAAATTAAATTGCTGAAATACCATGCCCAAATGAGTTCTGTATTTAGGCAGATCATAACCAGGTACTAAAACATTTTCTCCCTGATAGATAATTTTTCCTGCTGTTGGTTTCTCCAAAAGATTGACGCAGCGCAGCATTGTCGATTTTCCAGAACCGGATGAGCCGATGATGGTTACGACCTCTCCTTTTTCTACAGTCATGTTGATATCTTTTAACACTTCGTTTTCACCGAAATTCTTTTTTAGATGTTCAATTTTAATAATTGTATTCATGAGCGGTCTCCTTATTTATCTTCACCGGTAATAACAGCTTGCTCTGCTTCTTCAACTGGAATATATGCAGCAGGTCCGTCGATTCGTTTTTCTACCCAGCGTAAAATGCGGGTTATTGTAAATGTCAGTATGAAGTATATTACACAGATGATAGAGAATGTTTGGAAAAACTGATAATTTGCTCCGGCAGCCGAATTTCCCTGGAAGAACAAATCGGATACTGAAATAACACTCAATACAGAAGTATCCTTAATATTAATAACAAATTCATTCCCTGTTGCCGGCATGATATTCCTGATAACCTGAGGCAGTACAATTTTAGTCATCGTCTGACTGTGCGTCATTCCAATCGCCTGTGCAGCTTCAAACTGTCCTTTATCGACAGAGAAGATTCCACCGCGAACGATTTCCGACATATAAGCTCCGGTGTTAATGGAGACAATGAATAAAGCGGCTGCCGTACGATTTAAATCAATACTGAATGCCAAAGCAATTCCATAATAAATAACCATCGCCTGTACCATCATTGGTGTACTGCGGAAGATTTCTATATAGGCAGACAATAACCAGTTACTGACTTTTTGGAGAGCATATTTCCCTTTATTCTCTGACTCTGGAACTGTCCGAATGACACCAATCAATAAACCGATTAGAGTACCGACAACTGTACCGATAAGTGCCAGAAGTAAAGTCGTTCCTGTACCACGAAGGAACAGCACACCATATTGATTTAGAATATTTTTAAAATCAGTCAGCAAACCAGGTTTTGATTGGTTCTCATCTCCGATATTTTCAGCTGCCGGTTGATCAATGATTGCCTGATCCATGATTTTCGTTCGTTCTTCTTGAGAGATGCCTGCTAAAATTTCGTTTATTTTATCAAGATTTGGATCTTCTTTACGCAGTCCAATAGCAATCGTTGTATCTGCAGGATCTGTTTGGAAGCCGTTCTCTTCGCTAAATTCAACCATTTTGATGTCAGGATTAACACTTGCAGCAGTAACACCCTCAGGACGTTCACTGACATAACCGTCAATGACTCCGGAAGCTAAAGCTGTACGCATGGCACCGAAATCTGCCTGTGCCTGTTGTTTCTGGACACCGGGAATTTGATCAATCACTGTGTAGTGGAAGGTATTTAGCTGAGCGGTAATTTTTGCCCCTCTGAAATCTTTAATACTTTTTGCGTCTGCGTATTTACTGTCTTTGCGGGTAACAATCACCAGATTTGATTCATAATAAGGGTCTGAAAAATCAATTTCTTTTTTTCGTTCCGGCGTTGGCGACATGCCTGCAATAACAGCATCTATTTTACCGGACTGTAAAGCAGGAGCTAAGCCGTCCCATTTTGTTTTTACAATCACGAGACGTTTATTCAAGCCTTCTGCAACTTTTTTTGCGATTTGTACATCGTAACCGCCAGCATAAGAATGATCCCCCGGAATTGCGACAGCTCCGTTTGCATCAGTTGTCTGAGTCCAGTTGAATGGTGCATATCCTGCTTCCATGCCGACCCTAAATTCACCGTTTGCGATGCTTGAAGTTCCTTCAGCAGTGACACTCAGCGGCATCCAGACAATCCCTAGTAATAAAGTGAACAATAAGCTGAAGGAAAAAAATTGTTTGTTCTTAATCATTTTATTTATCCTCTCTTTCTACATAACAAAAAACAACCATGCGCATGCTGGTTGTTGAAATCAAAAATTCCTCAACAGAAACATAGCGCAACTTGGCATTACTGCCAAGACAGTCCATCAGCTATTTGCATGATGTCCCAATATATAACAGGGAGGCTGCTATATATTTCGGCGATTGTTCCTAGGCTTGCTTCAAAGTGTCCTCTCACTCCGCAAGATTAATAAAAATCGCGACCTCTACCTCAGTCTGAGGTACTTATTTAGTTGTCTTTCAAGTAGTAACCAGTCTACGTTATCTAAAGAAAAAAGTCAATAGATTGGAAGTAGGTTGAGGGAAGAAAATGTGGTCTGTTTTATAGTGAAGGAATTTGGCTTCGTTCTTCTAACCTGTGGTAAAATGAGAGTACATTGACTAATTCTGTTTTTTGAAGTATAAATAACAAGTTACAGGGTTTTTTTGTAAGGTTTCTAAAATATAAAATATTTGACTATACTATAAGAAAGAAAATGTGAAAGAAAATGACAAAATTAAATCCGGTTTATCGTATTTTTTCTGTGTTTTTTGGAACAACGTTAACAGCATTTGCTATTTTTATATTGTTGAAGAGCGGATATGGAACAGATACCCTAAGTGTTTTTCTTACTGGAGTGCAAAATCATATTCCGTTGGAGTTTGGCTATCTTAGTATGCTGTTCAACTGTCTGGTTATTATTGCAGCCTTTTTCATTAAAAGGGAATTGATTGGTCCTGGGACTATTATCAATGGTTTTGGTATAGGGATCATTCTTAATTTCTTTTTTTCAATTTTTGGTGATTGGGAGCTTTCTTTTTCATTAATCTGGGCAGTAGCAGCAGCTGTACTTTATGGCGTGGGTATTGGCTTCTATGTTTCAGCTCAAATGGGATCGGCAGCCATCGAGTGTCTTTCTTTTATTCTGGAAGCATACAGTAAATTTAGTCTGCGTGTTGTTAGAATAACTCTGGATACCAGTCTGGTGATTGTGGGTATTCTGCTGGGAAGCAAGGATTTTCATGTGGCGACCTTTATTTGTTTGCTGGCAACAGGACCTATTGTAGAGTGGATGCTAAGAAAAAGCATGAAAATTGAAGAGAACCGCAGCGAATGATTTTTGCAGCTTTTTATTTTGAAAAGACAGCTGTGAGAGTAATGGAACGGTCGATCATGGAGAACAAGCTGATAGCCAATTGCGTAACTATTTTCGACAGTTCTGGAAAGTAATTTAAGCCGCACTTTTATTTGGGTAGTGAATCGTGAAGGAGGAGACAGATGAGGGGCTTAAAAGAAAAAATCATTTTGGAGAGTAAGCGTCTGGGAATCGATAAGATTGGTTTTGCCTCTGCAGAACCATTTTCTCATTTGGAAGATTCACTAAAGGAGCAAAAAGAACGAGGTTACACTTCTGGTTTTGAACATCCGGTAATAGAGGAACGAATTTATCCTGAAAAAACATTTCAAAATCCTCAAACAATTATAGCAATTGCACTGGCTTATCCGACAAAAATTAGGGGAAAAGTTCCAAGAGATGAAAAGAGAGGACAGTTTGCCAGAGCCTCATGGGGAATTGATTACCACGATATATTGCGTGAAAAGCTGAATCAGCTGATTGCGTTTATTCGAAAGCAGGCCGACAGCGTAGAGGAGCAGGAGGAATGGCAATTTAAGCCGCAGGTGGATACAGGAGAATTGATTGATGTTGCAGCTGCACAACGAGCCGGTTTGGGATTTATCGGTAGAAATGGGTTGCTCATCACAAAAGAATTTGGTTCTTTTGTTTATCTGGGGGAAATAATAACGAATATTTCATTTGAACCAGATCAGCCAGTTCCTTTTGGCTGCGGAGACTGTACAAGGTGTATTAAAGCCTGTCCGACAGAAGCACTTTTGGGAGATGGCAGAATGAATGCCAAGCGTTGTCTGTCCTACCAAACACAGACAAAAGGAATGATGCCGGAAGAGTATCGAAAAAAGATGCATAATATTATTTACGGCTGTGATATTTGTCAGATGGTCTGTCCTTATAATAGAGGGAAGGATTTTCATTTTCATGAGGAAATGGAACCTCAGCCAGACGAAGTATATCCGAAGCTTCAGCCGCTGCTGTCACTTTCCAACAGAGAATTTAAGGAACAGTTTGGACATCTTGCCGGTTCATGGCGGGGCAAAAAGCCGTTACAGAGAAATGCATTGATTGCTTTGGCTAATTTAGGCGGCAGAGAAGCGTTACCTGAAATTTTGAAGTGTGCGGGGGATGTACGTCCAGTGATTCGTGGTACCGCAGTGTGGGCAATCGGTAAACTTGGAACTAGAGAACCGCAGAAATGGCTTGATATTTTACGGGAGATTGAAGAAAATGAAGATGACAAAGAAGTTTTGGCAGAAGCAGGGAAGGCCATTGAATTTTTAAGGAAATATGCTTTTGGTAGTCAGCAGGTGACTCGGAGGAAAAAATAGCTAAAAGATAAAAAATAAAAAATTGCAGATGAAAGTTAGATTGTTTTTGTCTTTGTGTATATTAAAATAAGATAAATAATTTTATGAAGATAATGGATGGAGAGCATGTCTCGCATTTATTATCTTCTTTATTGTTAATTTATTTTAATTAGACCTGCAGTTAAAAAGATGCGTGTCTTCATACTTAGTGTAGGATTTGAATTTATAAGAGAAATGTTTTAAACGTCTTGATAGAGGTACAGGAGTGCTTCATGCCCATCTGTCTTTAGTTCTTTCATTTCTTGGATTCGGAAGTTGTTAGAGGCTGAATTCAAGTACTCAACAATGTGAAAGCGGTCGACAATTACTTCTGCTATTATAGAACTGTTTTTTGTTTGAAGAGTACAGCGCATAAAAATTTTGTTCTCTGTTTCTGCTCCAATTACAGAGACTGTGAACCCTACCTGGTTATAAAAATTCTTGGCGGTAATATTCTCCGGATGAAGACTTAGCCACAATTTATCATTATCAAATGCTTCACTCAGATGGGTTAGAAGAAGCTGCAGTGCTTATTTTCCGTAACCCTTGCTTTGTTGAACATGGCTGATCATAAATCTCAATAGATTCAAATCTCCGACATCATCCAACTGGTAAGCAAGAAACCCAATCGGTATTTCTTCTTTGTAAATCGCCAGTATGCTCATTGCATCTTCAAATTTTGATTCGGCCAGAGAATAGATATTTGAAGGAAGATATTGGCTCTGTCTTTCTGAAACACTCAATGAAGCAATCGCCTGCCAGTTATTTTTGGTGATTTTCTTTAGTTCAATAGTCAGGAAGATTCCTCATTTCTTTCATCGATTTTCTAATCAAGAATAGTTTCCTACTATTATAGTGGACTTAAACAACATGTAACTAAATAGCAGTTGTTCAAAGAATACATAAATAGAAGGTTCTGCCAAATTTTATAAGGTAGATTGACTTGTGAGAGTGTGTCCAAAAATGATTAACGACAAACCGATAAATATTTAACTGTTGTCAGGAAAAATTGTCAGGAGAAAGTAAACCAGATTTATATTTTCTATCAATTTGATTAATGGAAAGATAACTTTTGCACTTACATATGAGGAGCCTATGAACTTGCCGAAATTACTGGGAAATCTATCTGAAAAAGACAGTTGATGCTTCATTTTTAAAAGGAAAAACAGATAAATTCTTTGAAAAAATGATGAAAATAACATAAAACTTGCTTTTTTATATTACATTTTTGATATATACTACATTTTTTTTGAAAAAAAACTTCATTTATTATTGGAAAAAGATTAGAAAAAGATAAGTGAACACAAATTTTACATGTTCTTTATAAAAAATGGTAGTTTTTTTAAGAGGCTGTTAGATTGCTAAAACCCTTATATAAAGGGAATGCTTAATGCTTCTTTTACAGAGTGTTACGAAAAATAAATACTCGTAATGAATTGTCACGATATTTTCACCTATGAAATACGATGAGATGATAAAGTATGAAACGTCTCATTGAGAGGCAAAAATCATTTTTGCGAAGGAGAATAGATAATGCGATCTATTAAAACAATTCTTTTAGGAACAATCTTAGCAGCAGGCTTTGGAATTTTTGTAGGAACAACAGACGTACATGCAGACACTTTATATACAGTTCAATCAGGGGATTCACTTTCAAAGATTTCCCAACAATTTGGCGGGGATGCTAATTTCATCAATAAAATTGCTGAAGACAACAACATTGATAACATTCACATGATCTATGTAGGTCAGGAGCTGGTAATCAAAACAGGTGAAGGGACGGAAATAGCTGCAGCACCTGCAACAGCAGTACAAGTAGAAACTCAACCAGCAGCACAGCCGGCAGCAACTGAGTCTGCAGCTGCATCAGCATATACAGGAACTTCATCATCAGCAAAAGAATGGATTGCACAAAAAGAATCAAACGGTTCTTATACTGCAACTAACGGAAGATATATTGGAAGATACCAATTAGATTCTTCTTATCTGAACGGAGACTACTCTGCAGAAAACCAGGAACGTGTAGCAGATCAGTATGTTGCACAACGCTATGGCTCTTGGGAAGCAGCACAAGCTTTCTGGTTGGCTAACGGCTGGTATTAATAATTCGCTGGGTACAATGAAAGCAAGAGGGCGTGACAAACACTCATTCCCTCACCAAACAGAATGAAAATAAAAAAGAATTGACCTACAGGCTATTCCCTGTCATACGAAAGAGGACAGAGGCGGCTTGTAGGTCGATTTTTTTTGCAAGTTGACCTTGAGTAACAAACTAGGTCATCCTACTTATTTAGGGACTGTGGCATAAGTATGTCTGAGATCCCTAAAACCGAATAAACGGTTGTATGATTCGAGCATTCGAAGAAGCGTAGAAGCAAGTTCCTACATGCCCCTAGACATGCTTCGAGGATCGGAACGAAGTCCTTCAATTCTCGATACAAACGTGTTTATTTGGAAAAGTGTTGGCAACTCGGCACAGTTTAGACTGACAAGTGCTAGTTCTACTTTGCCGCTGCTTATATCAGTACTTTAGCAGAAGGGTAGCAGAAGGGGATGCGTAGCGGAGCTGCTTCGGGAACAGCGTTTATTCGGTTTTAAGGGTTCAAGTCCCCAGCGTGTTTGAGTAGTGGAAAATGTCTGGTTGAGGACAAGGATATCCATGGTGACGTGGAATCTAAAGGAAGTAATGAAGCGGAGCAAAGGAGCTGCTGTTTTTGACGTTGAACAGCTGTTAATGAGAAAATAAATAGAAATGATAGATTTCGATTCTAAATAGTAGTGTTTAAGCAAAAAAATTTATACAATGAATAAAAAACAGGAGGTGCAGAATGTGGATACACTAATTTATCATTTAAGAAGACACGCTTTATTGCGAGGAATCGTTTATGCATTAGCAGGGTTGGCAATTGTGGTGAATCCGTCTGCAGTATTTAAAATTGCTGTTTATTTAATTTCAGGATATTTGGCATTTATGGGGCTGGTTGATTTGATAGAAGGGATTAAAGTCAAACGGTCTGCAGATGTTTATGACAGCAGTTTTGTTCTTGGTATTATCTTTTTAGTCTTAGCGGGGATCGTTTTAGTATTTTCCAAAGTAATTGTGAGTATTTTTCCGATTTTTCTGGGGCTGCTTCTTGTTATGCTTGGAAGTACACGTTTGATTCAATCATTTAATCTAAGAAAATATACAGATGTTAATTGGGTACTTTTTCTCCTGTATGGCTTATTTTTATTAATCGGTGGTATTCTTTTGATATTTAATCCATTTAAGAGTATTTTGCTGTTGTTTCAATTGTTTGGTGGAATTCTTATTGTTATGGGAATCTCTGAATGTCTGACATTGTTTCAATTGCGCAAAATCGACAACTAGCTATTATTTAACAATGGGGATGTGACGAAAATATGTCATATCCCCTAAAAACTAAATAAACGGTGTTCCAGTCTTTGTGTGATTCGAGCATTCGTAAGAAGTATAGGAGTAAAGCCTTTCCCTTTCGATCCTTGATACATGCAATTTAGAATGTGTATCTACAGTTTTCCTACACTACACTTCGTTTCGATCTCATCACTTTCTAAACGGCAGAGCCGCTAAGAATTGAAGGACTTCGTTTCGAGCTCAACAATTTCTAAATGGCAAAGCCATTAAGAATAGAAGGATTTTGTTCCAATTTTTGATACATAACCATCTAGTTACTGAAAGGTATCCTACAAGCTTTCTTGTCATTTCCGTAAACGCCTTCTTATTGCCTCTGCGATTAATTATTTCTCTTTTTGGAATGAATGATCGCTAATTCATTTGACTATCGCACTTATATCATTTCACTAAAAAATTTGATAAACATTGTCACAAATCACTGCGATTGACCTGTCAGAGTAGACGCTCCATGATACCTACTTGATTCTCCGAGATGAACACTTATGCTCCTGCGTTTACTTGTCGCATGGAGAGGTACTGTATGTTTCTATCCAAGCAGGACTGGCAATTCCTCAGTTGCTTTTGAAGCTGCTTGTTCTTATCATTGAGCATCGTTTATAGAATATCTTTTATTGTAATTTATAATTTGGTCAGAGCATTAGCAGAATTGGCAGCCCAATACAAGCTAAGTTCTGTCATAACTTCGTTTTTTGATACAAAATAATAAGCTGTATTACATTTGTTATCTGTTATATAAATAAGGAATATTATTTACCTGAGGATAAATAAGTGCGTATGTTCATTTATGATGGTATAATTGTGATGTTATCTTTGAAAATATTTATGAATACAGATGTGGAGTTGATCTGAAGGTGTATCATATTCGACTTGAATCCAGAGATATACGTGAAAATCTTGCAGCAGAACACTATCTGTTAAATCATTTCAATTTAAAGGATTCTCTGGTGCTGTTTTATATCCAAACACCGTCTGTCATTATTGGACGTAATCAGAATGCACTGTCAGAAATTGATATGAGTTATGCAGAGAAAAAGAATATTATCATAACAAGAAGGCAGTCGGGCGGCGGTGCGGTATATGATGATCTGGGAAATGTAAGCTTTAGCTTTATAATGGATGCAAAAGACCATGAGTTTGGAGATTTCAAAACATTCACTAAACCCATTCTGAAAGCCCTCCATCGCATGGGAGCAGTAGGAGCAGAAATGAATGGCAGAAATGATCTATTTATAGATGGAAAAAAATTTTCAGGTAATGCAATGTATAAAAAAGGACAGAAGATGTTTATGCATGGAACATTGATGTTTGATGTGGATATGGAAGAGATGGTCTCAGTACTTGATGTTTCTCAGAAAAAAATTGAAGCAAAGGGAACGAAATCGGTGAGAAGTCACGTAACCAATATAAAACCCTATTTATACAAAGCGTATCAGAATCTGACAACTGAAGAATTTCGTGATCAGCTTCTTCTTCAGCTGTTTGAAGTGGAACGGATCGCTGATCTGGAACAATGGAGTTACCGACTTACTCAAAAGGATAAAGATAAGATACAAAATTTGGTTCAGGATATCTATGGGAACGAGCAATGGATATATGGTGAAGCACCAAAATATACCATAGAAAAAGAGGAAAAATTTCCTGGAGGTATGCTTGAACTTAAATTTTCAGTTGAAAAAGAGGTGCTGACGCACTTGAGAATTTATGGAGACTATTTTAATCAGCGGGATACCAAAGAAATTGAGGAGCTGCTGATTGGGAGCTTATATACCAAAGCTGCGATTGAAGAGAGGCTGAAAGAGATATCTTTTGAAGACTATTTTACAAATATAACTCTTCAGAATTTTGTCCAATTATTGACAAGCAGGTGACACCGGATGATTGTATTTGAAAAAGTAAGTAAGCACTATGAACAGAAAAATGAAAAAATAACAGCAGTGAAAAATGTTGATTTGTTTATCCAGCCAAAAGAAATATTCGGCATAATCGGAGAGAGCGGCTCCGGGAAATCAACACTGCTTAAACTTTTGAACACATTGGAAAAGCCTGATAACGGCATGATTACAATTGATGGAAAAGATATCTCTAAAAGAACGAAAGCAGAACAGCGGGAGGATCGCCGAAAGACAGGAATGATATTTCAGCATTTCAATTTGCTGTACAATAAAACAATCGCTGAAAATGTAGCTTTGCCGTTAAAATTGTCAGGAATTGAAAACCCTGAAAAAGTTAACGCAGCACTTCGCTTTGTAAAAATGGAAGAAAAAAGAAATCGTTTTCCAAAACAGCTGAGCGGCGGGGAAAAGCAGCGGGCAGCTGTTGCCCGCGCTTTGGTAAGCGAGCCAACTCTTCTTTTATGTGATGAGCCGACTTCTGCTTTGGACGGTCAGCATGCTTATGAAATATCAAAACTGCTGCAAAAAGTAAATGAAGAGTTCGGTACAACGATTGTCATCGTCAGCCATGAACTGGAGTTGATACGTACGCTATGCAGCCGAGCAGCAGTCATGGAAAAGGGGCAGCTGCTGGAAACAGTAACCATATCCCAGCCTGAAAAGGCACAGACTTTTTCTTCTTACTATGATCGAATAAAGGAGACTCTAAATGAATGAATATTTAACGACACTCTCCTATTATTTACCGGAACTGCTGAAAGCTTTGAGAGAAAGCGGCATAATGATGTTTTACGCTATACTTTCGGCAGTTTTTCTGGGTGTTCCTCTGGGAACGGCTTTATACCTGATTAGTAGAAGAAAAGCAGCTCGTTCAAAAATACTGTCGATCAGTTTGAATAGAGTCATTGATATTGTCCGTTCGTTCCCTTTTCTTTTGCTTGTTATAGCATTGATCCCATTTACGCGTCTTGTTGCAGGAACAGCTTTTGGAACAAAAGCTGCAGCAGTTCCTCTTAGCTTTGTTGCGGCTGCGCTTTCTGCGCGTCTGGTTGAACAGACATTGTTTGAAGTGCCGGAAGAAGTGCTTGAATTGGCAGAAATTCTCGGTGCAGGGAGAAGGCAGTTGATTTTTCATTTTTTATATGTGGAAGCGAGGTCTGGCATCGTGCTGTCGTTAACATCAGTAATAATAAGTATGGTCTCATATTCAACTGTGATGGGGGTAGTCGGTGGCGGAGGAATTGGAGACTTTGCTTTACGGTATGGATATCAAAGATATGAATATGCATTAATGTATACAGCCATTATTTTGATGATAGTCAGTGTCAGTCTGATACAGATTGGCGGAAATTATCTTGCCAAAAGACTGGATAAAAAACATTAGGGGGAATACAAATGAAAAAAGTCTTAAGTATCAGTCTATGTCTTGGAGGTCTTCTTATGCTTGCAGCCGGGTGCAGGAATCAGGCAGAGGATCAATTAGAGGGAAATGTAGAAAAAGAAACCAATATTATTAAAGTAGCTTCTCATATGCCGCCGATGACGGATGTTGTAAAAATAGCCGGTGAAGTCATTGAAAAAGACGGTTATAAAATCGAGCTGGTTCAAGTCAACGATAATATTCAATATAATGAGCTGCTGAATGACAAGGAAATCGATGCCAATTTTGCTCAGCATGAACCTTTCATGGAGAAATTCAATCAGGAAAAAAATGCAGACTTGGTGCTGGTTCAGAAAATTTATAATGCCAAAGTGGGCTTCTATTCTAAAAACTATACATCTGTAGAGGAAATTCCAGATGGAGCGAAAATAGCTTTACCGAGTGATATTTCCAATGAAGGTCGAGCTTTGGCGATTTTAGACGAGCAGGGGTTGATTCAATTGGAAGAAGGCGTTGGATTTGAAGGAACGATTAAAGATATAAGAGAAAATCCTAAGAATTTTGAATGGCTGTCGATAGATTTGCTTAACTTGGCAGAAGCTTATAATGAACAGGATGTCGCACTGGTCTACAACTATCCGACCTATATTGCTAAAGTTGGTTTAACACCAAAAGATGCACTTATCCTGGAAAAGACTATCGATGACCGTTTTGCAATCAGTCTGGTAGCACGAGAAGATAATCAGAATTCAGATGAAATTAAAGCACTGAAAGCTGCGATGACCAGTGATGAAGTCAAAAGCTTTTTGGAAAATGAGCACAGTGAAACATTAACACCTGCTTTTTAAGAGTGAGCTGACAGTAATAAAACAGGGAATTTATTTTTCATTCATGGAAAATAGGTTCCCTGTTTTGGTTAAAAAGACTCAAATCAGGCTAGAGCTGTAAAATGTGGGAAATATCTTTATATAAATAGGAAGAAATATTTCTAAAGAGCTGCACAAAGTGATAAATTAAGTTGAAAGCTTTCTTTTTCTGGTGGGATTATTATTTAAAAAAGAATCGTATTCTATTGTAGATGTGATTTCATAAAGATGTATCATGAGAAAAAGGAAATATAAGCTCCATTTTTAGTATTATAAGCAGAAATATTTCATTTGGGAAATAAGTGGTGAAATGATTCCGGAATAAAAATTAAATAGTTGAGAAAAGATATTTCTAGCTGTAAAATGAGAGTGGGATTAGAAAAGAATCATTATTTCTCTGTTTGTCTTCAAAATTTTAGCAATCTATTAAATTTTTGAGAAGAAAAGGACTTTTTTTTCTGGTATAATATGTTAGAGTGTCCATGGTATACAATTGTTTATTAGTAAAAATCATTACATAAATAGAAAGTAATAAAGAGTGTTAATATGTTGAAAGGAAGAAAAAGAAATGAAAAGGAAAAAAAGTCTAAAAAGAATGTGTCTTGCCAGTGCCGGACTTTTGACTGCTTCTGCAACTTCCACATTCACAAATAGTACGATTATTTCTGCACAAAATAAAACAGAAGATTCAGTCCTTGAAAGCACGGAACAACAGGATGAAATTTTATTTACAACAGAAGTATCCACTGAATATGAAAATTTTGAAGAAAGCTCAACTTCTGAGGCTGCACCGGAAATGCCGGAATCTTCTACTACTGAAAGTATTGTAGACGTGCCGATTGAAACGGAAGAAAGTAGTGAAGAGAGCGTTGTAGAAGAAAGTTCGACAGAGGAAAGCAGCACGACAGAAAGCAGTTCTACTGAAACCTCTGAGTCTGAATCTGAAGAAACAAGCAGTACAACCGAGTCAAGTACAACTGACTCAACAACAGAAGAAAGTACGTCATCTTCTTCAACAAACGAAAGTTCGGGAACAACAACAAGTTCAAGTAAACCCGATACATCAACAAGTACAAGCAAGCCTAATAAGCCGAGCAAACCGAGTGTTTCTACAAATAATAATCGGCCAAGCACATCAACAAACAACCCGTCAACTGTTGGACCGGCACAGTCGATTCCTGTATACAATCAAACGACAACAGGAACAGATTCTGGGATTTCAACCAGTGTTTACTATATTCCAAGAAATCTGACGACACAGGCATTTATTGATGAAATCAGTGAAGATGCCCGGGAGATAGCAGGCAAGAACAATCTCTATGCTTCAGTAATGATTGCTCAGGCAATTTTGGAGAGCGGCTCTGGAAACAGTGCGCTGGCTTCTGCACCTAACTATAATCTTTTTGGGATTAAGGGAAGCTACGAAGGTGAAAGTGTTAATTTTCTGACCCAAGAGGACACGGGCGGCGGCAATATGATCAGTATTCGCGCCAGCTTTAGAAAATATCCGTCATATAAAGAGTCATTAACAGATTACATGAAATTATTAAACGGCGGAGTGAACAGCAATAGCGGTTTTTACAGCGGTACCTGGAAAAGCAATACAAAGGAATATAAAGATGCTACAAAATTCCTTACAGGGCGTTATGCTACAGATACCAGCTACGCATCTAAACTGAACAGTCTGATTGAAGCTTATGATCTGACAGAGTTCGATAAACTGAATACTGAGACTGAAACGCTTGCAAGTCTAAATAATAAAGTAACACAGAAAGACAGCAAGACTGATCTAAAAAAAGAAGATAAAGAAATGGAAGAGAAGCTGGATATTCTTTATCACGTTGTGAAAAAAGGCGACTCTCTGAAATCTATCAGCGAGTTATACAATATCCCTGTCTCTGCTATTTTGGAAAGAAATCAATTTGAACGTCGAATGATTTTTGTAGGTCAGAAATTAGTCATTCCTACTACTGAAGTAAAAGAAGAAAAAACAGTAGTGAAGCAGGAAAAAATTGTTGATCGTTCTATTCGAAGTGTTCAACGTGTTATCAATTCGATGCAGGGAGAACAGGCGAATGCTAAATCTTATAAAATGACTGCTTCCAAAAAGAAAAGCAGCAGTGTCTATGAAGTGAGATCAGGCGATACATTAGCGAAAATTTCTAAAAAGACAGGAATTTCAGTTATTTCACTGAAAGAGTGGAATAGCTTAGATCAGTATTTCTTAACTGAAGGCCAGGAGTTGGTATTGACTCCGCCCTATGCGACGTCTATCTAATTGAATGTTGTCAAGTGGAAGCTGGGACAGATCCGTTATGAGGTTACAGATTGAATCATATCATTCAACTGTAATTTCATGATATGGACCCACAATTACTCGTCAAAAGGAATGGTGAATAAGTATTTTGCCTGTGTTGTGCTGCTTGTCGGTCAGCAGGGTGAATGTGCCATATTCCAGTTTTGGTTATTCAATTATATATGATAGCTTATGTGGCTGGGATTCTTCCCAGCCATTTTTGAACTATTTATATTTAAAATATAATGGTTTGGGTGAGAGAATAGAAATGAAAAAGAAAGCACCAGTGATTTTTATAAGTATTTTTGGTACGGTATTTCTAAGCTTTGTTATATTTGCTTTTAACAATCCAGGGAAAGCAGAACCTGTAGACAAAGTGCTTTTTCAAAAAGATAATCTGGATTTTTGGGTCATTACAGATACTCATTATATTGATGAGGAATTGTATGATTCAGGTGAAGCTTTTCAGCGTATTCAAATGACAACTGCGGGAAAAGATTTAAATTATCAGAAAGAAAGTCTTCAGGCACTTATAACAGATGCTGCAGCTCGAAAGCCGGATGGATTGATAGTTACAGGAGACATTACGCTGAATGGAGAATATGTCAGTGCTCAAAAATTTGCAGAAATACTGTCTCCCTTGAAGGACTCAGGTATAGAGACATTTGTCATCCCAGGCAATCATGATATTTATGATGGATGGGCACGAAGTTTTTTAGGAAAAGAACAAGAAAAGATCGATCAAATTTCTCCAACTGATTTTCAGGAGCTGTTTGCTGAGTCTGGCTATGCTCAGGCCGCTGTTCGGGATGACTCTTCTTTAAGTTATCTGGTTCAGATAAATGATGAGTATGACTTCATGTTTTTAGATACAAATATTTATACAAATGACTCTTCAAATCGTGCTCCGATGACTGCTGGTAAAATTGATTCGAAGACACAGAAGTGGATGTCGGAACAATTAAAAATTAGTTTTGATAAAGGTAAGAAGACACTGGTTTTTATGCATCACAATCTTTTTGAGCATAATGCTGTAGTGAGTAAGGGATACGTATTGAATAATGCTGAGGAGATTGGTAAGCTGCTTCAGGAATTTAAGGTTTCAGTCGTGTTTTCCGGTCACATACATGCACAGGATATTTTGACAAATGAAGCAACGGGAATTACAGAGATTGTAACCGGCTCATTTGCCATCACACCTAATCCAGTTGGAATCATTGAATTGGAAAAAGATAAGCTGACTTATTCAAGAAAAAAAACGGATGTTGATCAATGGGCCAAAAAACAGTCTCTTACTGACGAAAATATACTGGGACACAGTACTTATTTAAAAGAACTGTTTATTAAGGACAGTCGCAGAATGGGATACAGTACATTATTGGAAAATAGTTTTTATGAAGATGAAGCGCTGGACAAAGCGGTGGAACTTGTTAGTAGACTAAATGTGCGGTTCTTTACCGGTGAAGATGATATCTCTGATAAAGAAGCTGAAGAAATTAGAAAATCCGAAGCTTATAAGATTATCTATGAAGAATCCTCATTCTTAAAGGAATATCTAGATTCCATTATTCAGGACACCAATGAGAATGATTTGTTTTTTGAAAAAGAATTTATAAAACCATAACTATATTGACTACAAGTCTGTTTTGACAGTTCAATAAAGAAAAATATTATAAGCAGATGTAATCTACTGCTGATTGATCGCTATAATTTATATAGACCATAAAAAATGATAATTCGTACGATTGAAGTAAAAAGGGGGATAGGATAAAATAGACACATAAATATAAATAATAGTTAACATAAATTAGGAAGGCTGTGAATCCATGTTCTCTTTTTTAAAAAAAGGAAAAAATAAATCCAAAAAAGACTATGATGAGTACTATGATGAAGACGAGTATGACGACGATGATTACGATGATGATGATTATGACGACGATGATTACGATGATGATGATTATGACGATGATGATTACGATGATGATTATGACGACGATGATGACTATGACGATGACGATGACGACGACGATGATGATTATGACGACGACGATGATGATGATTATGACGATGAAGATGACGATTATGACGACGATGAAGATGATTACGATGAAGCTCCGAAACGCTTCTCATTTAAAAAGAAAGAACAGTCTGAACCGGCTGCTCCTAAAAAGAAAAAGCGACCGGCACCAGTTGTTGTCGATGATGATGAATTAGAAGAGCTGCAGGATGAGATTCAGGAATTAAAAGCTGAATTACGAAAAAGTCAACGAGCTCTTACAAAAGCAGAAACAGAAGCGGCTGAACTAAGAGATGAAAATGTTTCCCTTGAAAATGAATTGGCTACAGTTCAGGCTGTACCGAAGGATTATGAAATCCGGATTGTTGAACTGCAGCAGCTGCAGAGAAAATATGATGAATTATCCAGAGAAAATACACGTCAGCTGGATGAACTTGACTTGAATCGCAAGAAAGCAGAACGTTTTTCTCAAAAAGTTCGTCAATATGAGCAGGAGTTACTTTCCAAACAGCAGGAAATTGATAAATTGTCTGAGGATAGAATTGTTATTATGTCAAATGATCCGACGACAACAGATACTTCTACTTATGAAGAATTATCAAGACTGCGTCAGGAGCTTGATTCTGCAAGACGCCGTTTGGCACAGCAAGAGCTTACTACTGAGACACAGTTATCTAAAGAAGATATTGGTGAAGTTCTTCTGGAAGCAAAACGTCAGGCGAAAGAAATTGTTAATCAGGCAAACCATCGCGCTCAGCTAATTAATGAGGAAGTTCAGCGGAAAGCTGTTATTCTAAAACGATTGGAAAAAGCGGAGCGGGAATATACAAATTATTACAATCGAATCAAAAATGTAAAAGAAGAGTCAGAATTGGCGTTCAGTCAGATTATCAATTTAGTTAAAGATGACCAAATGGATTTATAGAGAAGGGAGGAAGATTCAGTGAGTGAGGCATTTGATGTTTTTTTTCACCAAAAAGCAATTCCTGATTATTTAGGAACAACAATTTATGAAAACAGTTCTGCGGATGAGTTGCTGGTTTCATGTGAAGGCATCTATAGCCGAGTAACTGGAAGTAGTTTCTCTCCAATGGAGGAACAAAAGGTAGTTAAACAGTTACAGAATTCACAGAAGAACCGTGACTATCTAGAAATCCAATTTTTTCAGGTTCAGTTAGATGAAGAAGCATTGTTGGATGAATTGAAGGAGCTGTTTCCTCAGTTTCTGTGGACGAAAATGTCGGAAGAAATTGAAGCAGAATTCAGCACGTACGCCTGTGAGTTCATTCCCATTGCCATTCGTGATGAAAGTTACGATACACCGATCTATTTCAATATCATAGAAAGCCTTCAGCAAATGAAGGGTAACTTAAATGAATCCATCAGTGAAATGCTGGAGAAGCATTTAGATGAGATTTTGAATGAAGAAGATGATTCAGGATCGGCTGAAGAGCTGTCATTTCCAGTTAATGTAACTATTGATGAAACACCAGAAGAGGATGATTACGAGTATGAGCCGGTTGCTGCCAGCAGAAAAAGTCGTAAAAGTCGTAAAAATTCTGTTGACCTTCCTGCAGTCAGGAAGTCTTCAGAAAACTCCTTAGCTCGGACAGAAGAGAGTGAAATTGTTTATCTGAAAGAAAGTCTGAAGCGGGAAAAAGCGTCAAAGGAACGTGTGCGGGTAGCAAAAGAAAAATTGGAACACGAGCTGCTCGCTATAGAAAATAGTCTGCTTGTCAGCGGGTTAAAACGTTTTAAGAAGCACAGAAAAATAACTGTGGATGAAGAAGACTGGTACAAACCAGTTAAAATTGACCTGATTCATTATGATGATTTATATAAGAAAGCTAAGTTTATTGAACAGTCATGGAAGTTGAATAAGGAGTTAGTGACAATTACAGAGAAAATGATTGTTACAAAAGACGAACTTACTTATGAGCGCGAACGAGTTGAACGGATCAAGAACAGTGTTTCTGAGATGGATCTTCAGTCAATGATGGAGCAGTGTCATCTGATTAACAATCGCGTACGAATCAATCGCGGCTTCCTGTTCATAAAACCAAGTGTGAAGCTGTATCAGATTGATTATGAACAGCTTGAAAAAATCAGCGGCTTCTTTGATGTTATTCAAACAGAGAATCGTCTGCTGGAACAGATAATTCTTAATCAGGACAATGATAATAAATAAGTAAAGCTCTTGAAAAAGGGGATGTACAGATGAATTCTGGCACAATTCCTTTTTCAGGGCTTTTTTATTATAAAAATACCCATTTCCTATTCCTGTTTTCAATGAACTAAATGATGAGAAATAAATACATCCTCAGTACCATGACAAGTAACAGGTGTTGCTTCAAAATGAAAGATGTGATAAAAAATCAGTAAAAAATGATGGAGGATAATCATGTCTGTAATTGAAGCAAGAGCGTTGAAAAGAAGCTATGGACGAAATGAATCAAAGTTTGAAGCACTGAAGGGAATTGATCTTAAAATCGAACAAGGCGAGTCTATAGCAATTATTGGGAAAAGCGGTTCCGGCAAGTCTACATTAATGCATATTTTGGCATTATTGGATAAACCTACTTCGGGTGAAGTTTTATTGAATGGAAGCAGTGTTAAAAATATCAAGACAAAGGAACTGAACCATATGAGAAATGAAGGCTTTGGCTTTGTTTTTCAGCAGTTTTTTATGAATCCGAAAGATACAGTTTTAAATAATGTAATGCTTCCGTTAAAAATTGCCGGAATATCAGGACGTCAAAGAAAAGAAATGGCAATGAAGGCGTTGAAAGCAGTGGAACTGGAAGATAAGACCAACAATAAAGCAAATAATTTATCGGGAGGACAAAAACAGCGGGTTTGTATTGCACGTGCATTGGTAAATAATCCTCAGATTATTTTTGCTGATGAGCCGACCGGCAACCTCGATTCAACTACAGGGGAAAAAATTGAAAAATTATTATTTGATCTGAATAAAAAATCAGGAATTACACTGATTATAGTGACTCATGATGATGAATTAGCTGCTCGTTGTGATCGTCAAATACGTATTAAAGATGGAGAAATCATAGAAGGGGATGAATAAATGAAAATCAGTGATATTTTAAAATCAGCAGGAGCAAATTTATTAAGAAATAAAGGAAGAACGATTTTAACTGTTGTGGCAATATTTATTGGCGCCTTCACTATCTCTTTAACAAC
Source organism: Enterococcus sp. CWB-B31 (assembly GCF_020567645.1). Lineage (NCBI taxonomy): Bacteria > Bacillati > Bacillota > Bacilli > Lactobacillales > Enterococcaceae > Enterococcus > Enterococcus sp. CWB-B31. The sequence continues at coordinate 120,391 of NZ_JAJDJW010000005.1, read as the reverse complement.
GGGTGTAAATACAGGTGTGAATGATTATATTGATAAACAAGTCAGCAGTGTAGGCGGAGAAAATCAGTTGTTTGTCCAGCCTAAGATGGAAACAGGAATGGAAAGCAGTGACGGCCCGGCTGAATATAATCCAGAACAGGCAAGTGCTGAAATGGAATACCTTTCAAACAGGGATTTGGATAAAGTAAAAGAGAAAAAAGGGATTAAAAAAGCAGAGCCTTTCATGTTCCTGTCAACTGACTATATTCAGGGGACGGGAGATAAAAAATTTGTTTTTTCTGCAGCAACACCGAGTGAGATAACAATAGATTTGGAAGCTGGGAAAGAAGTAACTTCAACTGGGGAAGCTTATGAACTAAATCTTGCTCCTGAATACTTGGAAAGCTTGGGTTATAAAAAAGCACAGGATGCTATAGGCGAAATAGTTAGAATTGCTGTCAGTTCTCAGGCAACAGGTGAGCAGGAAATTTTAGAAGCTAAAATTATCGGTGTTCGAACAACCAGCCTGATTCAAGGTGGGCAATCAATCGTCAGCAAGGCGTTGGGAAACAGAATTGCTGAAATTAATGAGAAAGGGCTGCCCGATGCAATGAAGAACCAGTATACTGCAATTTCAGCAGTGACGGCAGATGGGCTGTCAACAGAGGAAGTCAAAGAGATCCAGAAGAAGCTGGAAGAGGACGGTTATACCGCAACGACTGTTGAAGATGAAATTGGTATGATTCGGGATATTATCAATGCTATCACTGGAGTATTAACAATGTTCGGAGCTATTGCCTTGTTGGCAGCCAGCTTTGGAATTATCAATACTCTGTATATGTCTGTTCAGGAAAGAACGAGAGAAATTGGTTTGATGAAAGCTATGGGATTGAGCAGCGGGAAAGTATTTATGATCTTCAGTGTTGAAGCAGCACTGATCGGATTCCTTGGTTCTGTCTTAGGAATTGCTGGTGCAATGGGGGCAAGTGTGTTTATTAATCAGTTTGCTGCAAAGTCATTTTTAGATGCATTAACTGGGTTTACGCTATTACAATTTTCGCCAATTTCCAGTCTCTCGATTATTGTCATCATTATGGTTATTGCGTTCCTTGCAGGAACACTGCCGGCAAGAAGGGCAGCAAGCTTAGATCCAATTGAGTCACTAAGGTATGAATAAATAAACGGAAACAGTAGTTGGAGAAAAAGAGAGCGGGACAGAAATAAAGTTCTGAACGCTTTTCGTATCTATCCCTGAATAAAGGTCGGTACAAATACTCATGAGGGCTATCACCCTCATGAGTATTTGTACTGACCTCCTTTTAATTTATGAAATTCATCCATTTCTTGCGGATAACCAGATTGATAAAGAGAACGTTTCCCAAGTGAAATTCTTTGATTTTAAGCTTAAATGTATGCGACTTCGAGAAAATAAAAAATAATCAAGCAAAAATAGGCATATCTTTTTACTTACTTTTCGTAAGGGTGTATAGTAATAACAGTAGCAGTAATTATTGATTTGTAATGATGAAAGGATGGAAGTAAATTATGTCAAATTTTGTAAATGGATTAAAGAATCGTCGTTCAATTTATGCTTTAGGAAATAATCTGCCAAAGACAAGAGATGAACTTACTGCACTTGTTAAAGAAGTGGTAAAAGAAAGCCCGACTGCTTTTAACTCTCAAACACAACGGGTGGTATTTTTGTTTGGGGATGCCCATAAAAAACTGTGGGATATAACAGAGAAAGCGTTGAAGCCATTAACTCCTGCTGAAGCATTCCCTAATACTCAGGAGAAACTAAAAAGTTTTACTGCTGCTGCCGGTACTATTTTGTTCTTTGAAGATCAGGATATTGTTAAAAACCTGCAAGAGCAATTTGCATTGTATGCTGAAAATTTCCCTGTCTGGTCTGAACAAGCAAGCGGTCTGACTCAGGCTAATGTCTGGACCGCATTGGCAGAAATTAATATTGGCGCAAACTTGCAGCATTATAACCCAGTAATTGATGAAGCTGTTGCGAAAGAATGGAACATTCCAGACAGCTGGAAGTTAAGAGGCCAACTGGTATTTGGTTCAATCGAAGAACCTGCTGGTGAAAAAGAGTATATGAGTGATGAAAACCGATTTATGGAATTCAGCTAAGTAAATAGTAAATTTTTGGAACACTGGTATCATAGCGTCTATCGCTTGGGATATCAGTGTTTTTTTCAAGCAGCGGAGTAATTTTTTTTAAGTTCTATACTAAAGTATAGTAAAAAGGCAGAGAAGGGCGAATATGCTGATTGTAATAGATGCTCGAAATTGTAATTTAGATCTGGCTGGTAAAAAGTATGCAGCACCTAATGAAGCGTTTATAAAAAGATTAAAGCTTAAAATACATGAGTCCATAAATAAAGAGAGTCCTGTCCTGTATACAAGAGATATTTCTGTTGAACAAAAAAGGGAAAAATGAGGATAGCTGGTGCAATAGTAGGCGATTTAAAGGAAGTTTTACAGATCAAAGCTCGGAACCAAGTCCCGTACAGCTTACTTCTAAAGGAAGCGGTGTAAATGCAGTAATATGGACAGACGGCAGAGCTGACCACAGTTTATATCTTTTTGGTATCAAAGGAAGCCGGTTGTGTTATAGGACAAATTTATTCGATTATCGGCGACAGCTTCTTTGCTTGATAGAAGAGGAGATGAGTAGTAATGCTATGGGCCAAAGGACGATCCGAATTTTTGAACCACTACTGTGGAAAAAGACTATAACCATTAGTAATGCTCTTTGGTAGAAGCTTATCTGGAAGATTGGGTGATTCCAATTGCCATTTTATAGGCGAGAGAGCGGCTGGGAAATTCATCTGATTCTGAAAAGAAAAAATTTGAAAAAGAGGTGTATCCTAAAAAAACAGAATAAGTACAACGATGAAAAAATCAATCAGGCTCTTTTGAATGATAATGTTAGGGTTTATTTTAAAGAAGATAGCTGACAGGTTCAGATTAAGGGAGTGAAAAGAGCTTCTGACTTATTTTCAACAAAAAGAAGCGGGTGAGCGATTCAAAGAGATACCAAGAATAAAGAATCAAAAGTAGTTACTTATAAAAAGACAGATCAGCTATATTCTGATTAAAGGGTACCTAAAAAATACATGAATATGGTTATTAGATATGCTGAGGAAAACGTATTGGCAGATTTGTTCCTGTTTAGGAAACTGAAAAAACAGATGAAGCTCGTATTCAATCTATTTGAAGTCTATTAAAAATGTTTCCTCAGTTTTTGCGTACATTATTATACTAGGTGAAAATAATGAATATGATACAATAATAAAAACTGAAAGTCGGAGAAAAAAATTCAATATTTGTGATGTATAAAATATCCAACTATGTTGGAACATGTTGGATTTAAGAGGAGGCAGGAGTAATGAAAAAATATCAATGGTACAGCGATCAATGGGGAAAGCCGGGGAAAAATGATCAGGAGCTCTTTTTATTATTAACAGTGGGTGTCTTTCAAGCGGGCTTGAGCTGGCAGGCCGCGGCTGGGAAAAAAGATGTGCTGATGCGAAATTTTTGTGAGATGGATTTTCGACAGGTTGCTGCTTTCTTTCCAGATGATGTTGAGCGTATTGCAAAAGATCCTGATATGATCCGGAATCCAAGAAAGATAAAGGCAGTGATACAAAATGCACGTGCAATCGTCAGACTGCTGGAGGAGTACGACAGCTTTTCAGAGTATTTGTGGGATTTTGTTGGCGGAGTTCCTGTTGTAAAAAACTATAAATCAGAGGAAGAGATTCCTAATGTACTTCCAGAGGCAACAACGATTGCAAAGGACATGAAGAAAAGAGGTTTTTCCTTTGTAGGACCGGTAGTAACCTGTATGTTTTTGAAGGCTGCAGGAATAATAAAGGATGAAGCAGCTGTATAGATGTAAAGACTGGGTATAAAATGCAGAAGTACAAATATTTCTTGTGTTCATACCTTTTTATTTTCCTCTCGTATTTACAGATTGTTTCCGATAGAATTTAACGATTTTTGTAATGAATATCGAAACATTTATTCACTTTACAGCTTTTAATGGTATGATTAAATTATCTTGTTGTAAAGGAGAGGGATTTGAAATGAAGAAAAGTGTAAAAACAGTATTATTATCTTTACTGGGAGGAGCAGCAATTCTTGCACTTGGACTAATCTTGGGGCAAAGCACAACGGCAAATGAACGGAAGGTGTATATTCCGGATGATAATCTTAGGTCAGAGATTGTTGAACAAGTGAAATGGAATCCTGAAACTGGGGAAGAAGAGCCCGTTGAAAATGAGCTTCCAACAGTTAGCCAAATGGAGCGGCTGGAACAATTGAGTGCCAGTAATGTAAGTTCTTTGGAAGGACTTCAATTTGCTAAAAATGTGACGAGTTTATCATATACAGCAAGTACCGATTTATATGTGGTTGATTTTCGCCCGATTAGCGGGATGGATAGCTTAGAGCAATTTTTCTGTTATTCTTTTGAACCGGGAAGAAGTACTCCGGTAGACATTACGCCCTTTGGAGAACTGAAAAATTTAAAGACACTTCACTTAGGTTATTATGGTTCTGTTTTTGATTTCAGTCCGCTTTCTGATTTAGAGAATTTAGAAAGGGTAACTGCTGTTGGTTATGGAAGGGTTGAATTTCCTGCAGTGTATGTTGATAGAACGACTAAAACATTTAATATGAGACATCCAGTTACTTACTCTACTCAGTTTGATGGTACATGTGGAGTTGAAGCAACTCTATGGGAGGCTGATGAAGAGGCTGGGGCTATTGGAGAAGCACAGCTAACATTGGAAGATCAGAAAATAACTATAAGCAATATCGAAGAAGAAACAACAACGATTCAATTTACTTTCAGCGCCAGCTCTCAGGACGGAAATTTTGATGCCGTGACAAATTGTGTCGTACCGATTATTTGGGAATAGATATTGATTTTAGACAAGCGGCTCACTGTTAAAAGCAGTCCCAAAATTTTTTAAGTATAAAACGGAAAGCGAAGGACTCCTAAGAGACTTTGCTTTTCGTTTTGTTGTACTTTCTAAAAGTTCGTTGTCTATCATTTGGTTTAAAAAGAAACTACCTCTTACTATTAACCTCTCTTAGGTCCTAGAATTCCATTCCGGGAAAATCAATAAAGTACTCGGGGGTTAAAAAGGTAATCAGCTGATACAAATAGTTTTGAGCGATGAATTGACGCTCCAGTCCCTTATTCAGTGCCTGAAGGGACTGCTCTGCCAATTTGATCAGCTCTGCTGGTGTATCAGCATTGAATGTATTCAGTATTTCTCTGACTGTGTCCAGTGACCAGATTGATGATCGAATCAGCCGGATGATCAGAAGTCTTCTTAATGCTTGTTCATCAAATTGTCGATAATTACTTTCAACATCTCTGGGTATTTGGATGAGCCCTTCTTTAGACCAGTGACGGATCGTTGTTTCAGTAACAGACAACCGTTCGGCTGCTTCCCCAATGCTGATCCAGCCTTTTTTAGGCATGTGTGTAATCACATGACTTTCTTCTTCATGAAGCAATGCCAAAGTCTGCTCAGTAATATGCTTTTGTTGATGCAATTTAAACTGTGCATCATTAATCAGCCAAAATAATTGAATATATTTTCTTTTTTCAACAAGAGCTGTCATTTCTTTAGTCATTTGATAACCATAAGCAAGAGTACATGTTCGAACGGCTTTCAAGAAGTGCAAGCTTGTTTCTGTATAGATACGATAGCCGCTTGCAGAACGATCAGGTTTAGGAAACAGTCCGTATTTTTCATAATGTCGCAGCAGACTGGTGCTTATATTTAGTTTTTTTGCAATATCAATTGGACGATAATTCATTATAAACTCCTCTCTATGCTAAACTTTTAGTATAAGTATATTATAATAAAGGGCTTTTTAAAACAAAACTTTAGAATTTGCATTAAAGTGTTATGATAGAGTTGCTGCTATAAAAAGCAGAGTGTAGCATTGAAAATAAACAATTGAAGGAGGACGCGATATGATAGAATATCTGCGAATTACCGGTGCAAGAGAAAATAACTTGAAGAATGTGGATGTCGTTATCCCGAAGAGAAAAATAACTGTTTTTACAGGAGTATCTGGTTCAGGAAAGTCATCGATTGTATTTGAGACAATTGCAAGCGAATCGCAAAGACAGCTGAATGAGACCTTCAGTGCATTTGTTCGCTCTTTTTTACCAAAATACAAGGAGCCCAATGTAGATTCCATTGAGAATTTATCGACTTCGGTTGTAATTGATCAAAAAAGACTGGGTGGGAATTCCCGCTCAACGCTGGGAACAATTACGGATATCAATTCTTTATTGAGAGTATTATTTTCAAGAGTAGGTCAGCCAAGTATTGGAACAGCTAATCATTTTTCCTTTAATGACAAAGAAGGGATGTGCAGGGAATGTCAGGGGCTCGGAAGGAAAGTGGAAGTGGATGAAAACAAGCTTTTGGACCGGGAACAGTCATTGGCAGAAGGAGCCATTATTTTTCCACCATTTAAAAACACAGAATGGTATATGAAAAGTTATCTTGATTCGGGATTGTTCGATGTAAATAAAAAGATTAAAGAATATACTTCGGAGGAACTGGAGCTTCTGTTGTATGGTCAGGATCTTAAAGTTAAAATTGATGGTGTGAATTCCAGCTATGAAGGTCTTGTCATCAAGTTTAATCGTCTCTATCTTATGAAAGAAGGGGAATTGACTGCACGAGCACAGAAAGTTTTAAATGAATATACACATGAAACGATTTGTTATGTATGTGAAGGAAAAAGATTATCACAGAAAGCGTTACAGGTTCAAGTAGCCGGATATTCTATTGCTGATCTGACTGCTTTTCAGCTAAATGAACTGCAGTCAGTACTTGAAACATTCGAGTTGCCGCAGGCGCTGCCTATTTTACGCGGTCTACAGGAAAAAGTCGGAAATTTGGTTGATATTGGGTTAGGCTATTTAAGTCTGGATCGGGAGACAGCGACGTTATCTGGAGGAGAATCTCAACGAGTGAAAATGGTAAAGCATTTGAACAATAGTCTGGTTGACTTGCTGTATATATTTGATGAGCCGAGTATTGGTTTGCATCCAAGAGATGTTCATCGGCTGAATGAGCTGCTGATTAAGCTCAGGGATAAGGGAAACACAGTCATTGTGATAGAGCATGATCCGGATGTGATTAAGATTGCTGATCAGGTCATAGAAGTGGGACCTCATGCAGGAAAGCATGGAGGAGAAATTATGTTCACTGGAAGTTATGGTGAGTTGCTGAACTCAAATACTCTGACAGGAACTTTTCTGAAAAATCAGGTGCCTATCAATCAGGAGCCGAGGGAGGCTGTTGATTTTTATCAGGGGAGGACCTCTTCTAGGCATAATCTGAAAAATATTTCATTAAATATACCCAAAAAAACATTGAGTCTGATCACAGGAGTCGCCGGATCAGGGAAAAGCACATTGGTTAGAGAATCTTTTCTTGCTCAATTTCCAGAAGCTATTGTCATTGACCAAGCTGCTGCGCAGACAAATTCCCGCTCGAATCCTGCTACATATATTGGGATTATGGATGCCATAAGAAAATTGTTTGGTCAGGTAAACAGTGTCTCTCCTTCATTATTCAGCTACAATTCCACAGGAGCTTGTGAGAACTGTAAAGGGCAGGGATACATTGAAACGAATCTTGCATTTATGGATGCTGTAAAGTTGGAGTGCCCAGTCTGTGAAGGTAAAAGATTTAAGCAGGAAGTGCTGAGCTACCGATATCAGGACCTTACGATTAATGAAGTACTTGCTTTGACAGTAGAAGAAAGCTTGAATTTTTTCAATACTGCTGGGATAGTTAAAAAGCTGAAGGCAATGTCGCAGGTAGGGTTGGATTATTTAGCGATTGGTCAGCCGATGAGCACCTTATCTGGAGGAGAATGCCAGCGGATGAAGCTGGCAAGTGAGTTTTACAAACAAGGTAGTATTTATATTTTAGATGAACCTTCGACTGGGCTGCATCTTTCGGATATCGAACAAATTATGAAAATTATGAACCATCTCGTGGACCAAGGAAATACAGTAGTTGTGATTGAACACCATGTAGATATTATTCGACAGGCAGACTGGATTGTAGATATAGGACCTGATGGAGGGGATCGGGGCGGACAGATTGTTTTTGAAGGGAAACCCGCGGATATTAGTGAAACTAGTTCACTGACAGGAAAATACTTGTAAATAAAAAAGATACTGAATAATAAATAGTCAAAATTTGGAAAAGAAGAAACATGAGATTTCATAAACAAGCTCATGTTTCTTCTTTTTTGAACGGAATCTAATTTTATCTATTCTTTTAGTTGAGATAATAAAGCTGAGATTTATAGTTTTTCACCATTGGATTTAATAACTTCCTGATACCAGTCGAATGATTTTTTCTTATACCGATTCATTGAGCCGCTGCCATCATTATTTTTATCAACATAAATGAAACCATAACGCTTTTTCATTTCACCGGTCCCTGCTGAAACAAGATCAATAAAGCCCCACGGCGTATAGCCGATCAGATCAACTCCATCGTATGCCACAGCTTCTTTCATCGCTTCAATATGTGCTTTAAGATAATCAATACGATACTGATCATTCACAGTTTGAGCAGGTAGAAGTTCGTCTATTGCGCCAAAGCCGTTTTCAACGATAAATAAAGGCAATTCATATCGGTCATTAAGCCAGTTCATGGCATAACGGAGACCTTGAGGATCAATTTGCCACCCCCAGTCAGATGCTTCGACATAAGGATTTCTGACCAGATCTTTTGATTCGTTGTAATCAAATGCAGGGGCTTTATTTTCTCCCTTTACTGCAAACGACATATAGTAGCTGAAACCGATGTAATCTACACAGCCTTCAGCCAAAGTATCCAAGTCTTTGGAGGTGATATCCAGCCGATAGCCTTTGCGATCCAAATAACGTTCGATGGTACTTGGATAATGACCGCGTACATGAACATCTGTAAACCAGTATCTTTTCTGCATGGCACTGACTGAAGCCATCATGTCATCTGGTGAACAGGAATAAGGATAGATGGGAACCATAGCTGTCATACAGCCGATTTGCAGATCAGGTTTGATTTGGTGCCCTATTTTTACGGCTTCTGCACTGGCAACTAATTCATAGTGGGCAGCCTGATACATGATTTCTTCCCGATTATCTTTTTCCGTATATTTGATTCCTGAATTTGTAAATGGAAAAAAGTCTTCTTCAAAATTTGTTTGGTTGTTGATTTCATTGAATGTCATCCAGTAGGTTACTTTATCTTTGTAACGTTCAAAGCAGACCTCAGCAAACCGGGTAAAAAAATCAATCAGCTTACGACTGCGCCAGCCGCCGTATTCTGTTACCAAATGATAAGGCATTTCGAAATGAGAGAGGGTAATGATCGGTTCAATTCCATAGTTCAAACATTCATCAAATAAGTCATCATAAAATTGCAGACCTTCTTCATTTGGTGTTTCTTCATCGCCGTTTGGAAAAATTCTGCTCCAGGCAATGGAGGTTCGAAAGCAGTTCAAGCCAAGCTCAGCAAACAGTTTCACATCTTCCTTGTAGCGGTGATAAAAATCAATTGCCTCATGGTTTGGATAATTTTCACCTGGAATAACACCATCTGTAATTTTTCTGGGTGTCCCATGTGCACCGACTGTCAATACATCTGCGACGCTGATGCCTTTCCCCCCCTGATCCCAGCCGCCTTCCAGCTGATGGGCGGCGACTGCGCCGCCCCATAGAAAGTTCTTTTTTAAAATTGACATAATCATCGTCCTTTTCAATCGTTAGTGTATGATAATAGAAAATCTGGAACAGAAGCGCTTGTGTGAGATTATCTGCGCCGAAAACTGCAGGCAGGAAAAATTCTTCTGCGATAAGTCAGTGTATGAGCGGCTTCTGTCCCAGCATTTATCTGTATCTAGAAGGGCAGTTACAACCTCTTCCTGTGCTTAAGAATTATTGTGCTTCAATTTTTTCTAAAATACTTTCTTCAATGGGTTGATTTGTTTCCTGAGCATAGTTAATTGCATCCATCTTTCTTGCAAACGGCAGGTAGATGAAGAAGCCAAGTACCAGGACAAACGCCTGCAGTAATGCTGTCCGCCAGCCGCCGACAAGTAAGCCGGAAAGAATGGCTGGTGTTGTCCATGGAACCTGAACAGCTGTGAAAAGCGGTACCAACCCGGTATACAAGGCAAAGTACGTAATGATAGAAGAAATAACAGGTGTTAAAATGAACGGAATCATCATGATTGGGTTCATAACAATTGGTGTTGCAAAAGTAATAGGCTCATTGATACCGAAAATTGCCGGCGCGAGTGATAGACGACCAAGCTGTTTGAACTGAGCTGATTTTGCAAAGAATACCATGAAGACAACTAATCCAATCGTCATACCGGCACCTGTAACAGTCTGGAACTGATCCATAAACTGTTTTGTCACGATATGTCCGCCATTTTCAATGGTCAGTGCTTTACCGGCCTTCAGGATTTCCGTGTTTTCCAAGGAGTTTGCCTGTAAAATCGGCTCCATGATCCCACCAACGATAGTTGAACCATGGACACCAAAAAACCAGAAAAATGGAACAAGGAAACCGATAATCAATGCTCCGCCAAGCGTATCTGTTACCCCTTGAAGCGGTGACTGCAGAATGTCGTAAATAAAGTCAAAGAATGTTGTGCTGAATACTTTATCAAAGAAAATATAAATCAGCATTGCACCAGTGATTAATGCTGCAGCAGGAATCAGTGCTGTAAATGAGTTTGCCACATTTTCAGGAACCTGTTCAGGCAGCTTGATTCGGATGTCATGACGTAGGAACCAGCTGTATACCCAGCCGACAACTAAACCAACAATAATGGAGGTGATCATTCCCTGACCGCCAGTCCAGGTTTTGTCAATAATATTGCCAATGGTCGCGCCGCTTTCTGCATCGGTCACTTCAGCAGCCATAAACAGAATAAAGATGACTAAACCGATCATACCGGCAGGAAGACCTTCAAAGCCTTCCGCTTTAACATAGGAATAAGCAATACCGATAACGGCAAAAATAGCCATAATAGCAAAAGATGCACCAAATGCCTGATTAAAATAGACGCCCAAACCAGATTCAGTTACCCAGTTCGCTGCCGGTTCATAAGGGATATTGGCAAGAAGCAGGAAAATAGAACCGACGATCGTAAATGGCATGGTGTACAGCATACCGTTTCTTAAAGCAGTAATTGGTTTTGTGTTAACAAATTTTAGTACGGGTGGAAGGATTTTGTCGTTCATCCATTCATTCATTCTAATTCATCTCCTCTAAAAATTAATCATGTAGAAAAATAAGTTCGTAGTGTGTATTCAGAAATAAAATACCCCGATTGACTGAATACGTTTACAAGATAACTATAAGAGATCAGATGAAAAAAATATATAGATTTTCTTCTTTGAGAAACATGTTCCGTCCAAAAAAACAAAGCAGACTTAAAACGCCGGTAAACCAACATTTTAATATCTGCTTTTCATAAGCTCTGAAACAAGAAATCAAATAGTTAAGGGATGAAACTGTTCATTTTAACCAGGATAGTTATTTATCCGCAGCTTGTGCTGAAAGCTGTTTTCCAGCCTGATGAGCAAGCAGCTCAATTAAAGCAATAACCGGAATTTGAGTGGTCAGATTAATATATGGATCTGCATAAGCAGATTTTTTGTCCGGCATATAATAGGAAATATTGTAATCTGCCAGTCGCGCAATTGTTGATGTTTCATCATTAGTAATACTTAAAATGTGTGCATTGGATTTTTTGAAATCCAATACCATTTTAATCAGTTCAGAGGTTTCACCGGAAACAGACAAAACCACAACCAGTGTACTCTCAAATCCCCTTGGTGGAATAGGTGTAAATGGATCGCCTACGCTATAGGCGTTGATTCCAATATTGGCAAAATACCGGCTGCCGTAGCCGCCTAAAACACCGCTGGTACCCAAACCAATAAAGACAACATGACGGGCGTTTAAAATAAGGTCAACTGCCGGTTTGAAGGTTTCCTGGTAAGTCTCGCGATTGATTTTTTTGAGAAACGAATCTACATGTACTGCAGAAGCATAATAATCTTCAAATTCACTTGGTTCGTTGTTTGCTTTCTTTACAGCAAATTTTAATTCAGAAAACCCTTCGAAGTCCATTTTGGTACAAAATCTTAAAATAGTTGAGGTTGAAACATGGCATTTTGCTGAAAGTTCGCGAATAGTCAGTTTAGGAATCTGTTCCAGATGTTCAATGATATATTGATAGACAATCAATTCCAAATCATTTAATGATTGAATTTTTTCCAAATCAAACAAAGCAGTTCCCCTCCCTATATAACGTCCTTTTCAGTTTACAATACAAAAGGAAAAACGTATAGCGATAGTTAATAGAGAAAACTAAAAATAATATAAAAAAGCGGTATTTCAATTAGTAAAAGAATTGAAATACCGCTTTTTGAAAATTAACAATTTTAAGTTCATCATGGGTATATCTTAAAAAATCTGCATAAATGGGACCTACAAAATAAAATTTCTCAGATGCATTTTTTTGAGAGAAAAATGCATCTGCAAGTCAGACATTTCCAATGGAAGCCTGTTACATACTGAAAGTTGAAGACCTGTTTTCTCTATTCAGCTAGTTTCTTATTGAAGAAGCGTTGATAGAGAATGGAACCAATCAGAGAAAAAATCAATGGGCCCATTGCCAAACTGAGTGTCTGGCTGTAATTTTTTTCCATTAGCGGAACATACAACTGAGAAAGAATGGACAGAGTGATGGTCAGTACTACGCTTCGGCTGATAATAATGGGCAGCAGTTTCGGATGTACGTGCAGTATATCTGATTGTTTTGCATATCTTTTTTTGAAAGCCGGATAAGCAAGAGCAACAAGCAGATAAGGCAGTGCTCTTGAAATGTTCGTCATCATGGTCAGTTGATTGTAAAGCACGGAGACGTAAGAATTCCCCCATGTGACGGCCAGAATAAATAAACTGATTAGAAGACCTTGAATAAATAGGGCATTTGTCGGCATTTCCTGACTGTTTTTCTTTCGCATCCATAGAGGCCAGTAATGATCGGGGGTTCCTTCAACCAAAACCCGCAAAGGCAGATAAAAAATTGAAGAAAGCAGTCCAATATAAGATAGGAGCAGAGTTAGAGCAGTCAGACGACTAAAAAGCTGTCCTGTCCAAACTGCTGTTTCAGAAGATCCACCTAAAGCATTGGCCAACTGCTGCCCTGAAGTATTCATCAGGCTGTACATTAGATTTCCTAAATGGAGAGTTGGGTCCTGTTGGAGCTTTTGCCAGTCCATTGCGCCGCTCCACAAAAAAATACCTGTAAAATAGCAAAGAACAATCAGTACGCTGCTGATAATAACAAGACGGGGAAATTTTTTCTTCTCACTCCCAGTTTTATCTACCATACTGGCAATAGTATCCAGACCGCCAAAAGCAGTAATGGCAAAAATCATAAAGCTGAGTTTGGAAAGAACAGACCCTCCTTGAGCAGAAACAGACTTTTGTGCACTGGTCTGCAGGTGGGGAATAATTTGATCAGGCTGCAAAAGCTGAAGAAGTAAATTACTGCTGAAGCTGATGAAAACCAGCAGGCACATCAAGGTGCTGCTGATGACTAAAAGTCTGGTGATTGGCTTGAAGCCGCGGCTGCTGAGTGCCAATGTGCAGCAAACTGCAAATATGGAAAGCAGACCAATCAGCTGTGTTGTGCTGAAAAATGAGACAGGGCTCGCTTCCTTTGTAAGATCTTTCCCGACAAATAGAAGCGACAGAGGTATCCACAGTTTCATAAATAAACTGATCATCCAGACAAAATAGCTGCAGTACCATAAAAAAGCAGCAATAAATGCGGTTTTCTCGGATAAACAATCAGACAGCCAGTGATACAAGCCGCCGGAATCATTTTTATAAACGGATGTAAATTCTGATATAATAAGAGCATATGGGATAAAATAAAAAACAGCTGCCCAAATAAAATAAGGCAGGGCACTCATACCCATAAGGAAGAATGCAGTTGTCAGACTGGAAAAAGAAAAAACTGTGGTTGTGATAATCATCACTAATCGTTTGGAACTGAGAATTTGTCTGTATTTAGTCATAGAAAGGTTTCCTTTATTTTTATAGATAGGTTTAATGATTTCAGCATAAAAAAGTTTAGTGAATAAAACAAGTACTTTAAAAAAAAATAGGGAATAGGAGTATGAAAATGTCTGTTCAGATACAAGCGGAGATTGATAACATGAGGAAGCAGCTGCATGTTGATTTTATCGGAATTGCTTTGTCAAAAGTAAATGAAGGGACAAACAGCCGAACGATTCATTGGGCATATGTTTCAGGAAATACCAATGAAAATTACAGGAGAATCCGCCTTCAGGTTGGTAAGGGCATCGCAGGAATCGTGTGGCGAACGGGTCGAAGCTATCAGGCTTCAGAGCTGCAGAGGAATCCAAAAAATCTGTTGGAGTTGCCGATTGCCAGAATGGAAAAGCTTGAAACTGCAGTTGCAGCACCAATTCTCAAAAATGGAAGAGTACAGGGGGTTTTACTGTTTGGTTCTCGGACCCCTAATGTGATGGAAATGGATCAATTAAAAAGTGTCGAAGATAAAGCAGAAGAGCTGATACCATTGTTGGAGGAATAGGATGGAAAAGAAAATATTTGAAGACATATTCTTGTCAGCTGCGGATGGATTGTATTTACTTTTTCGCTCAGGTGAAATCAAAAGAAATAAAGCAGCTGTTGAATTGGAGAAGCAGATGAAGGTTCCACTGCAAAAAATTATTGAGATTGCAAATGGAAAAGGCTGTATGCTGCATACTACGATGGAAAACTGTCTGAACTGTGAAGTGAAGGAAAACTGGACCAAAGAAGTGTTCCCGCTTATTTTGGAAACAAAAGACGGTCGTCAGGAGCATTTCAGCGGCAGTTTGACTGAGGTATCTGATGAGGTCGAGCTGTTGAGTCTCAGACGCGCAGATGCTCAGGACAAGCTGCGTCAGGTAATTGAAAATAAGCGTTTAATTGAATATGTCAATCAGGCGCATGAAACCGAAAGAAAAGCAATTTCTCAGGAACTTCATGATGGTCTGGCACAAAGTATATACAGTCTGATGCTGGATGTCAGACAGTTGAAACGTCTAAATCAGAAAGAGGAGCAGCTGTATAAGATCAGTGAAATTGATAAGGATTTTGTAGAGCTGTTACGTGAAGTGAAGCAGCTTGCCATTGACCTTCGACCAACAGCACTGGATGATCTGGGGTTGATTCCGGCAATTGAAGCTTTGCTGCAGCGGTTGATGGAAACTACGGGTGTGATGATTCATTTTATTCCAGTTTTGGGACAGCAGCGTTTTTCAGATAAGGTCGAGACCGTGACATACAGAGTCTTGCAGGAAAGTCTAATGAACAGCATTAAGTATGCAGAAGTTGATGAAATCTGGGTTACGCTGCATGACCGGGAGAACCTGCTTCATTTGGAGGTTAGGGACCATGGGAAAGGCTTCTCAATTGCGGGCATTAGGAAAGAAACATCTGGGGGCCTGGGGCTGCTGCATATGCGGGAACGTGCCGAATCTGTTGGCGGAATATTAAACATACAAAGTGAAATAGAGAAAGGAACAACAGTTGTGCTGATGCTGCCTATCAAACAGGGAGGAACCTATGAATATAATAATAGCAGATGATCATGCGGTGGTTCGAAGCGGATTGCGCCTCCTGTTGGAATCAGATCCGGAAATTCAGGTTGTCGGGGATGCAGCAGACGGCACAGAAACATTTTTATTGCTGGATCAGCATCCAGTTGATATTGTGTTGATGGATGTTCGGATGCCGCCGGGAGAAAATGGATTGCAGACAACCCAGCGGATCAGTGAGCGCTTTCCAAAAATAAAAGTAGTGATTCTGAGTATGCATGACGAAGAAGAATATTTAAGAAAAGCGCTGGAGTATGGAGCATGGGGATATATTTTGAAAAGCTCCTCAGATGAAGCGCTGTTGGCGGCTCTTCGAAAAGTCATGACAGGAGAGCATGTCATTGATCCCATATTTAACATTGCGGACCCTCAGAAGTGGCTGAGCGAACCTGCGAAAGAGCAGGAGCAGTTATATGAGCGATTGTCCAAGAGAGAGCGGGAGGTATTACCGTTAGTTTCTTTGGGGTACAGCAATAAGGAGATTGCAGAGCGCTTGTTTATCTCTGTAAAAACAGTGGAAGTGCATAAGTCTAATTTAATGAAAAAACTGAAGGTTGAAACTTTTTCTGAGTTGTTGCAGTATAGTATAAAGCATCAGCTGATTGATTTGTGAGGTGAAGGGGAATGAATGGGATAGTATATGTGTTTCATGGTAGTCAGAAAGAAGAAAAGAATAAAGCAGCGATGGATTTTGTTCAGCAGCTGAAGAATCGGCTGAATGAGGTGGCTCTTCAAGAGGCAGCGTTTCTTGAAAATCATCCATGGACAATTCAGCGGCAGATTGAACAGTTGATTGAAAAGGGGGCAGACCGAATAGTGATCGTTCCTGTTTTGCTGTTTGCTGCCAGACATGCGTTAGTGGATATTCCGATGGAAACAAAAAAAGTTCAGAAAAAATATCCGGGAATTGACATTGAGCAGACAGAAACCTTTGGAGATAAAGAAGGCAGCCGTCAGATTTTATTGGAACGCTTTATTCAGGCGAGAGCAGAGTGCAAGCCCAAAGATACTGCAGGTGTCCTTCTAGCTCACGGGACAAAAAGAACAGAAGAACCTCAAAAGATATTGGAAGAGATTGCCGGGGAACTGCAAGAAAAGACAGAATTGCCTGTTGCAGCCATGAGTCTAAAAGGACAGGAAGATTATATTGAGCAAATTTACGGATTATTGCAAAAATATTCTCAGTTGATTATTGTTCCGTTCTTTTTATTTGACGGACATCTGATTCATCTGCTGAAGGAACGTCTGACCAAAGAGTTTCCGAATCATACTTTCATAATTACACCGACACTGGAATTTGATCACAGGATTCTTGATGATTTGGAAAAAATTGTTCGTGAGGCGCTTTATGTACCCAATAATGATTGATCTGACGAATAAAAAGATTGTTGTAATCGGCGGTGGAACTATTGCTTTAAGGAAAGTAGAGCACTTGCTTGCAGCTGGGGGCAGACCAACTGTCATTGCCCTGGAAATTAAAGAAGAATTCCAACTACTGGAAGAGATTGAGCTGATTAAAGCTTCTTATCAAAAAGAACAGCTAAAGGAAGCACAGTTGATTTTTGCATGTACTGATTCAAAGGCGGTTAACCAAAGGATCGTTGATGATGCAGAGGATTGGCAATGGGTGAATGATTGTAGTCAAAAGAAAAATAGTGATTTTTTTAACATGGCAGTGATTGAAAATGAAGAAGTTCTTATTGCGTTATCCAGCTCTGGAAAATCTCCTGCGAACATTAAGCAAGTAAAAAATCATTTGAAGGAATTTTTAGAGAAGGAAAGCAAACAATAAGACAAAGCTATGTGAAATGATTCTTAATCTTAGGGGCATTTTGCTCAAAAAATAAAGGAAAAGGTTGAAGTTGTGACAAAGCTTCTCCATGTAACGAGAAACCGCAGGAGCAAATGTCTTTATGCGACGAGAAACCGCAGGAGCAAATGTCTTTATGCGACGAGAAATCGCAGGAGCAAATGTCTTTATGCGACGAGTAATCGCAGGAGCAATCTTTTTGTGCGACGAGTAACCGCAGGAGCAAATGTCTTTATGCGACGAGTAATCGCAGGAGCAATCTTTTTGTGCGACGAGTAACCGCAGGAGCAAATGTCTTTATGCGACGAGTAACCGCAGGAGCAAATGTCTTTATGCGACGAGAAATCGCAGGAGCAAATGTCTTTATGCGACGAGAAATCGCAGGAGCAAATGTCTTTATGCGACGAGTAACCGCAGGAGCAAATGTCTTTATGCGACGAGTAACCGCAGGAGCAAATGTCTTTATGCGACGAGTAACCGCAGGAGCAAATGTCTTTATGCGACGAGTAACCGCAGGAGCAAATGTCTTTATGCG
>NZ_JAJDJW010000005.1:0-102201 GCF_020567645.1 Enterococcus sp. CWB-B31 | reverse complement strand
ACGAGTAACCGCAGGAGCAAGAGTAGGTACGCTCGCCGCTTGTAAGCTCTAAATTGTGATGAGCACTTATGCGAGAAAATATCGAATTACTTCATTCTTCGATGCAATAAGGCGGACAATCCGAAATTTATCAAGAGATACTATTTTTGAATTTACCCAAAATTTTAGAAACTAATACAGAGAATCATTGAACTAACAGCATTTCGAAGCGTATTTCATTTGTTTAGAAAACAGCTTCTGTAACTACTGATATAATGGGATTTTTAGTGAATAATGGGTAGATTCAAAATACTATTCGATGGAATGAATAGATGTTGATTGGTCCTTTCTTGGAGCTTCCAAGATTTTTAGTATAGTTCGATTTATTTCCGAAGAGAGTTGGGAACTTTTATTTCTGTCCCACTCTCTTTCTTTATGCTTGATTTATTAGGAAATTCCCTAATAGTCAAAAAGAAAATAGATTGTTATGCTAAAAAATAGATTGTTCAAATGATCACAATTGGGAGGAACACACAAATGAAAGAAAAGCTTCTGTTGATTGGCAATGGGATGGCTGGCGTCCGTACGATTGAAGAAATTCTGGAAAGAGACCCAGATAAATACGAGGTTACGATTATAGGGGAGGAGAGTTACCCGAACTATAATCGAATTATGCTTTCCAATGTCCTTCAGAAAAAAATGACGGTAGATGAGATAATTACAAATCCTTTAACCTGGTATGAAGAAAATCAGATTCAGCTGATTAATCATGATCCGGCTGTTAAACTGGATGCGGAAAATAAATGTGCGACAACGCAGTCAGGAAAAGAAATTTTTTATGATAAATGTATTCTTGCTACAGGCTCAAGAGCGTTCATCCTGCCGGTAGAGGGCTCAACATTGCCCGGAGTTGTCGGTTTCCGAACAATTGATGATACAGAAGCAATGTTGGATGCCGCCAAAAACTTTAAAAAGGCAGTTGTTATCGGCGGCGGGCTGTTAGGACTGGAGGCAGCAAAAGGTTTGGTTGATCAGGGAATGGATGTGACTGTTGTCCATTTGGAGAAATGGCTGATGGAGACACAGCTGGATGCCAAAGCCGGAGAAATGCTTAAGGCAGACCTTGAGAAGCAAGGTTTGAAATTTTTAATGGAGAAACGGACAGAAAAAATTCTTGGAACAGATCGTGTAACTGGAATGACATTCAGTGATGGAACAACAATTGAAACAGATTTGATTGTGATGTCTGTAGGGATTCGTCCGGAAGTGACTCTGGCAAGAACTGCCGGACTGGATATCAACCGCGGGATTTTGGTTAATGACTTTATGCACACCAGTAATACACATATTTATGCAGTGGGAGAGTGTGTGGAACATAACGGACTGGTTTATGGCTTGGTGGCACCTTTGTTTGAGCAAGGAAAGGTTCTGGCGGATGTTTTAACTAACAGAGAAACAAAGCCGTATCAGGGCAGTACTACCTTTACCTCTCTGAAAGTTTCGGGCTGTGACCTTTATTCAGCTGGTGAGATTAAAGAGTGTGAAGGCGTAAACAGTATCGAAGCATTTGACGGGATTAATTTCACCTACAAAAAGATCTTTATCAGAGAAAATCAAGTAGTCGGAGTTGTATTGTATGGCGATACAGCAGAAGGAAACCGTTATTACAATATTCTTAGAAAAAAAGAGATCATTGATGACTATACACCGGTTTCACTACTGCATATGGCAGGAGAAGAAGCAAGTACGGATGTTGGGGAATGGTCAGATGACGAGATGATCTGCGGCTGTAATGGGGTAACAAAAGGAACGATTGTTAATGCCATTAATGAAAAGGAACTGACCTCTGTGGCAGATGTGACAAAGTATACAAAAGCCGGCGGTTCCTGTGGAAAATGTAAAACTGTTATTGGTGCTGTACTGGAACATACACTTGGCGGAGAAATAGTGAGTGCACCGACTGGAATCTGCAGCTGTACGCCATTAACAAGGGATCAGATTGTGACTCAAATCCATGCAAAACATCTGACTTCTTCAGAAGAAGTTTACAAAGAACTTGATTTCACTAATGCAGAGGGCTGTCCCAAATGTCGTCCTGCGATTAATTTCTATTTAAATGTTGCTTGGCCGAAAGAGCATGAGGATGAACGAGAGTCCAGATATGTCAATGAGCGGATGTATGGAAATATTCAAAATGATGGAACTTATTCGGTGATACCAAGGATGCGTGGAGGAAAGACAGATCCGCAGCAGCTGATTTTGATTGCCAAAGTTGCTGAAAAATATAATGTTCCGATGGTGAAAATTACAGGAAGTCAGCGGATTGGTCTATTCGGAGTGAAGAAAGAAGATATGCCGAAGATTTGGGAAGAACTGGATATGACAGCCGCCGCAGCTTACGCCAAAGCAGTTCGTTCTGTTAAAACATGCGTAGGAGCGAATTTCTGCCGATTTGGAACACAAGACTCACTAGGCTTGGGAATTAAACTGGAGCAGCGGTTTGAATTTATTGATACGCCGCATAAATTTAAAATGGGTGTTTCAGCTTGTCCAAGAAGCTGTGTCGAAAGCGGCGTGAAAGACTTTGGAATTATTGGTGTTGAGAATGGCTTCCAGATTTATATTGGCGGAAACGGCGGAACAGAAATAAAAGAAGCACAGCTGCTGACGACTGCAGAAACAGAAGAGGAAGTAATCGAAATCTGCGGTGCGATGCTGCAATATTATAGAGAAACAGGTGTCTATGCAGAACGGACTGCTCCGTGGATTGATCGTCTGGGCTTTGAAACAGTAAAAGAAGTTCTGTTGGATGCCGAGCATCGGAAAGAGCTGATTGTACGTTTAGATGAAGCTGTTGCAGGACGTCGAGGTAATCCTTGGGAAGAAGTTGTCAACAGTCAGGAATTACAAAATGAAATGTATACAGTAGGGAGAGCATAAAATGGAAAAAATATTTGTAGCCTCTTTAAGTGAACTGGTACCGCGAATCGGAAGAGAAGTTCTGATTGGAGATCAAAAGATTGCGGTCTATCGTTTAAGTGATGACCGTGTGAAAGCAATAGAGAATGTCTGCCCCCATAAACAGGGACCGCTTGCTGAAGGGATTGTGTCTGGTGATTTTGTCTTCTGTCCATTGCATGACTACAAAATTTCCCTAAATGACGGGATTGTACAGGACCCTGATGAAGGCTGTGTACGTACATTTGAAACAATGGTTGAAGGCGATAAAGTCTACGTTATGGTGGACTAGATGGGGAAAGTTTATTTTGTAGGTGCCGGTTCAGGAGATCCGGAATTACTGACTCTAAAAGGCAAAAGACTGCTGGAAACAGCAGATGTCATCATTTATGACCGCCTGGTTCATCCAATATTTCTGCATTTGGCTAAAGAGGAAGCACGATTCATTTTTAGCGGAAAATATCCAAAAAATCATGTATTGAAGCAGAAAAATATTAATGAGCTGTTGAAGGAAGAATGCCGGAAGGATCAGTTAATTGTACGTTTGAAAGGCGGCGATCCAAGTATATTCGGCCGTGTGGGAGAAGAAATCGCTGTTCTCAGAGAACAGGGCGCGGTTTACGAAGTTGTCCCTGGAATAACAGCCGCTTCGGCTGCCAGCAGCTACAGCGGCATCTCACTGACACACAGAGAACACAGCAGTAAAGTAACATTTGTCACTGCTCATCGCAAACAGGGAGAGCAGCTGGACTTTAAAGGTCTAACGGAAAAAGGGACTGTCTGCCTATATATGGGGGTGGAATATGCTGCTGAAACACAGCAAAAGCTGATGGAACAAAATGTTTCTGCGGAATTGCCTGTTGCTATTATTGAATGGGGAACAATGGGAAGACAACGTACCTTTACGACGAATATCCTTCAGATGATTGACTGTATTGCTCAGAATCAAGTCAAAAATCCCTCGATGATTGTTGTGGGAAATGTAGTTTCTGAACGGAAGGGTCCGGACTGGTTTGAACAAAAACCACTATTCGGTAAAAGACTGCTGCTGGTAGACACAAAGAAAATCTGTTTTGAAACAATCCTTGAGTACACAGAGCAAGGTGCTGATGTCTATGTAGTTCAGGTCGGTGAAGAAAGAGACCGGCGTTTTGATGAAGTAGACCGACAATATCTAAAGGATTATACATTTGATGAAGTGGTTTATTTAAGTAAACAAGTAACCGAAATAAATAAGAAACACTTACAGTATTTATAAATAGTTTTGACGGGAGAGCTCTACTCTCTCGCTGATATAGGGGACAGCGAGAGAACGAAGAGCAGCAGTACAGTGAGTTTATTTATCCAATGGAGACTGCATAAAGAGTAATGAAAAGATTGAACAGCTGGGGCATGCTTAAAGATGAACGAGGAATCTAAATTTTTTGGACAGTTCCCTGTTTGTGGTCTGCTCACAGGAATGAATATTCACAAAGAAAAGGAGATAGAGTATGGGGTCACTTCAACCACCGGAAATTGTAGATTTCACAATAGAAAAAGGAATACAAAAGGCACGAGGCAGCTTTTTGACATTAGCAGTGTTAGGGTTTTTAGCAGGAATGTTCATAGCTATTGCAGGAGTTGCCATGATTCGGACAATGGGGACAATGCCGAGCGAATGGGGGTCTTTGGTAAATGTTATTGGGGCAGCTGTTTTCCCTTTTGGGTTAATCTGTCTGCTGTTGGCAGGCGGAGAGCTGGTTACGGGGAACATGATGGTCGTTTCCATGGCTCTTTTTGCAAAAAAAATCAGCGGTAAAGAATGGCTGAGAAATATTGTCATTGTGACGGTGTTCAATTTAATTGGGTCGCTGTTTGTTGCGTATTTCTTTGGCTATCTCAGTGGTGCACTTCAAGGCGATTTTGCAGAACGTGCAATTCAGGTTTCCTTGGGGCGAACAAAAGACACCTTATTACAAGGGTTTTTATCAGGGATTGCCTGTAATATTCTAGTAAGTACAGCTGTTTATCTACAGTTCGCAGCGAAAGATTTTATTGGGAAAATTGTAGGGATTTTTCTGCCAATTATGGGCTTTGTCATTTGCGGCTATCAGCACGTTGTTGCGAATATGTTTCTGATTCCGATGGGGATTATTCTTGGAGGAAATACATGGGCAGAGTTTGGTAAAAATATGGTCAGTGTTTATTTCGGAAATTTAGCAGGCGGCGGAATTTTTATCGCCGGCATGTATTTTCTTGCATATAAAGTGGGTACACGAAAGCTTTCAAATTAGGGAGTTACTTGTGTAGCGCAGCTAACGTGCAGCTTCTAAAGAGGTTGCACGTTTTGCTTGTCCATATAATTGAGGTTGTGCCGAAGCTTCTCCATACGACGAGAAACCGCAGGAGCAATCTTTTTGTGCGACGAGAAATCGCAGGAGCAATCTTTTTGTGCGACGAGAAATCGCAGGAGCAATCTTTTTGTGCGACGAGAAATCGCAGGAGCAAAGGTCTTCATGCGACGAGAAATCGCAGGAGCAATCTTTTTGTGCGACGAGAAATCGCAGGAGCAAAGGTCTTCATGCGACGAGAAATCGCAGGAGCAAAGGTCTTCATGCGACGAGTAACCGCAGGAGCAAAGGTCTTCATGCGACGAGTAACCGCAGGAGCAAAAGTCTTCATGCGACGAGTAACCGCAGGAGCAAAGGTCTTTATGCGACGAGAAATCGCAGGAGCAAAGGTCTTCATGCGACGAGAAATCGCAGGAGCAAAGGTCTTTATGCGACGAGTAATCGCAGGAGCAAATACTGTATGTGTATGACAATACGTGGGATACGGCAACATTCCTTCTTTAAATAGAACTAGCCCATATCTATTTTTTCAAAAAGACCTGCGGCTAGAATTTTTGGATAGGTCCTAGTATGATAAGAGTAAATGTAGAAAAAGGAAGAGACTAAATCATGAGAACAGTTCGTGTAGGAACCCGCAATAGCCCGCTGGCTATGAAGCAGACAGAAATTATTATTGAACTACTTAAAGCAGTACACGGAGAGTTTCAAATTGACATTGTTCCCATGGTTACCACAGGGGATCGTTTGCTTTCTGTCAGTTTATCTAAAATCGGCGGGAAAGGTCTTTTTATAAATGAAGTGGAGAATGCTTTGGTGGCAGAAGAGATCGATTTTGCGGTTCACAGTTTAAAGGATATGCCGGCGGTGATGGCAGAGGGCTTGACGCTGGCTGCATTGCCTAAACGAGGAAAACCAACGGACTGTCTGATTTTCCGCAGAGTTCAAAGTATTTCTGAGCTGCCGGCAAATGCCAGAATAGGCACCAGCAGTCTGAGAAGAGACTTTCAGATGCGGCATTTGAAAACCGGCATACAAGTTGAATCTATTCGTGGAAATGTCGGAACCCGACTGAAGAAAATGGAGGAACAGAAACTGGATGCGATTGTTTTAGCATCAGCTGGATTGGATCGCTTAGACTGGTTTGAACAGTCAGAGTATGCGTATCAGGAGCTGCTGGTGGAAGAGTGTATCCCTGCAGTAGGTCAAGGCGCATTAGCTGTGGAATGTCGCGCGAAGGATCAGGAAATGATTGATTTCTTAAAGGTCATTGATGATCAGGAAAATCGCAAGCTCGTAACAGAAGAGCGTGCATTTCTTCGTGTGCTGAATGGAAACTGCGAGCTGCCTGTGGGTGCATATGCGCGGAAAATAGCAATTGGTTATCAGATGTTCGGTTTTTTGGGAGATAAAACGCAGCAGCATTCTGTTCAGAAAAGCCTTATCGTTGATGAAATTACCGGTGCCGGCAGGAAGCTGGGAGAAGAGCTGTTGAAAGAACTTGGGGACAGTGAATAGATGAGAAAAATTCTTTTGACCCGTTTACCTGAAGACAATATAGACGACAAACTGTATTTTCAACAACAACACTATACATGTATGGAAATTCCTTTGATGAGGCTGAGACCGCGGCTGATTGAAGAGAAACAAATAAAAAAATTGATTGATGCGGAGTGGGTCTTTTTGACTAGTCAGCACAGTGCAGCTTTTTTTATTAAATTATTGAAGGAACAAAAACTTCTTTCTGTTTTTCAGATTAAGAAATTCGCAGTAATTGGAGAAAAAACAGCAAATGCGTTAAGAGAAGCAGGGATTGAACCTGTTTTTCAATCGATTGTTCAAGCGAAGAAAAGTATGTTTAAGCAATGGATAGCAGATTGTTCAGAAGAACCAGTTAAAATTGTTTATCCTAAAAGCAGCCTTGCTAATGCGATCGGTGAAGAGTTGTTGTTGAAAGATGGGCATGAGCTTTTCACTTTTACCCTGTATGACAATGTATTCTCGGAATCAGCACGCCAGCAGTTGAAAGTCTATCTGGATGATCCGGAATTGTCAGCAGTTTATTTTACCAGTCCTTCTCTTTGGACCCGATTCTATGAAACTTGCAAGGAAATCAATTTCAACAGGGAACTTCATTTCTATTGTGTGGGTCAGACAACTCAGGCAGCAATTCATAAAGACGGTTTTAATGCTGAGATTAGATAGTCGGTTATCAGCATGTTCTACTGTATAATGAAAGTTGAAATTCATTAAAAAGGATGGGATGAATGTGCGGAAAGTGATCTTGTATATTGCGACAAGCTTGGACGGTTATATAGCAGAGACTGATGGTTCCATTGATTTTTTAACGGTAGAGACGGATGCACCGGAAGAAGATAACAGTTATGAAGAACTGTTGGAGCGGATTGATACAGTCGTTCTCGGAAGAACGACCTATGATCAGGTGGTAAACGAGCTTTCACCGGAGCAGTATCCGTATGAGGATAAAACATCTTATATTATTACGCACCATGAAAAACCAGAAAATGCTGATCTGATTTTTACAGCTGAACAGCCAGATAAGCTGGTTGAACGTTTGAAAAAAGAAGAAGGAAAAGATATTTGGATTGTTGGAGGCGGACAAGTGATTACTCCGCTGATTAACTGTAACCTCATTGATGAATATATTGTTACAACGATTCCGGTGATTTTAGGACAGGGAATTCCTTTATTTCAATCAATTAAGCAGTCAGTGGTATTAAAGAGTGTTGATTCCTATTGCAAAAACGGTATGATTACATCAACATACAGTAAGGTATAAGAATAATTGTAAATCCAGCGAGAATCAACTTTCAGTCTATAAGAAAGTTGATTTTTCTTTTTCTTAAATAAAAGTTTTGACAAGCAAAAGAAGATCAGGTAATATAAGAAATGAAGAAACGACTACAAATGTAAACGTAGGTAAGAAGAAGGTGATAATGTTGACGGAAACAAAAATTACAGATGCAGAATGGGAAGTTATGCGTGTTGTCTGGGCACAGGAAGAAACAACCAGCAATGACGTTTATACGATTCTGAATGAAAAGATGAAGTGGAAGAAGAATACCATTAAAACGCTTTTAAGCCGTCTGACTGAAAAACAGCTGTTGGCAACAAAGCCTTCTGGAAACAAATTTATCTATTATCCCTTAATAGAGGAAAGAAAAAGTCTTCGTACGCTTTCTGAAGAATTGCTGACAAAAGTCTGCAGCAGAAAAGTGGGACAAATTGTAGAAGTGATTATTAAGGAAAGTACGTTAAGCTTTTCCGATATTGAAAAGCTGGAGCAGCTGCTTCAGGAGAAAAAGGCGTCTGCAGCGGCAGAGGTAGCATGCAATTGCATACCGGGACAATGCCAGTGTCATTTAATTAAGGATTGAAATTAGTTGCTTTGAACGTAAAATTTTATTGAAGGGAAAGCAGAATCTTGGAGGAATTACGCCTGCATATAGATTTAAAATAATAGAAATCAACGCAAGGAGTTGAATAATGTGGAAACAAAAACTTTTGATATAGAAGGGATGAGCTGTGCTTCCTGTGCTCAAACAGTGGAAAAAGCTGCTGGCAAACTGATCGGAGTTGCCAAAGCGTCGGTTAATCTTGCAACAGAAAAGCTGACGATTCAATATGATGATCAAGTATTATCTGAAAAAGACATTAAACAGGCCGTTTCAGATGCGGGATTTCAAGCAGTCAGTCAGACTGTGCAAAAAAACTATTATATTGAAGGCATGACTTGTTCCTCCTGTGCTCAGACAATAGAAAAAGCAGTGAAGCATTTGAAAGGTATTGATTTGGCATCAGTAAATCTGGCTGCAGAAAAGATGGTGGTTCAATTTGATCCAGGGATTTTGAGTAGCGAAGAGATTTCATCTGCAGTGGAAAAAGTCGGTTACCAGGCTGTTGAAGAAGCAGGAAAAATCGATACGACAGATCAAGATCAGGAAAAGAAACAAAAACATATTAAAGAGATGTGGCATCGTTTTTGGCTGTCTGCAGTGTTTACCGTACCATTACTGTATATTGCTATGGGTCATATGATCGGTCTCCCGCTTCCGGCAGTGATTGATCCAATGATGAACAGCTCAGTCTTTGCTGTTTTACAGCTTATTCTGACAATCCCGGTTCTATATTTGGGCAGAAGCTTTTTCACAGTAGGCTTTCGTTCACTTTTTAAAGGGCATCCCAATATGGATTCTCTGGTTGCATTGGGAACAAGTGCAGCATTCCTTTACAGTTTATATGGGACGTTTATGGTATTTGAAGGACATGCCCACTTTGCAATGGAATTGTATTATGAATCTGCAGCCGTTATCTTAACTTTGATCACTTTAGGGAAATATTTTGAAGCTGTATCTAAAGGAAAGACGTCTGAAGCCATAAAAAAACTGATGGGACTGGCGCCGAAAAATGCTCGCGTGATCAGAGACGGCATGGAAATCGATTTGCCGATTGACAGTGTGAGGTCTGGCGATACGATTATTGTTCGCCCAGGTGAGAAAATTCCGGTGGACGGCATTGTCATGGAAGGCTCAACGTCTATTGATGAATCTATGCTGACAGGAGAAAGTATCCCTGTGGAAAAGAAAACAGGAGATTCAGTGATTGGAGCCAGTATCAATAAAAATGGCACCATTCAGTTTAAAGCAACAAAAGTAGGCAAAGAGACCGCTTTGGCTCAAATTGTAAAATTGGTTGAAGATGCGCAGGGCTCAAAAGCGCCAATTGCCAAAATGGCCGATAAAATTTCGGGTGTTTTTGTTCCAATCGTCATGGGCTTGGCTGTTTTATCAGGTTTATCATGGTATTTTATTGGTCAGGAATCATGGGTGTTTGCCTTGACTATTACAATTTCAGTTTTGGTTATCGCCTGTCCCTGTGCACTGGGCTTGGCTACTCCAACTGCTATTATGGTTGGAACAGGTAAAGGGGCTGAGAACGGTGTACTGATTAAAAGCGGAGATGCGCTGGAAACGACACACAAAATTCAGACCATTGTCTTTGATAAAACAGGGACAATCACAGAAGGCAAACCAGTTGTCACAGATATACTTGTGAAAAGCGGACTATCTGAAGAGCGATTACTACAATTTGCTGCTTCAGCTGAAAAGGGATCAGAGCATCCGCTGGGAGAAGCGATTGTCGCAGCGGCAGAAGAAAAAAGATTGTCATTGTACACGATGGAAAATTTCCAGGCTATTCCCGGACATGGAATTGAAGGTGTGATTGAGGGCAGTAAGTTTTTACTTGGTAATAAAAAGCTGATGATCGAACAGAAGATTGACCTGTCAGATTTTTTGGAACGCTCAGACAAACTGGCAGAGCATGGGAAAACCCCTATGTTTATTGCAAAGGATCAGCAGCTTGCAGGAGTTATTGCAGTGGCTGATACCATCAAAGACAGCAGTAAAGCAGCAATTGACTGCCTGCACAAGATGGGGCTTGAGGTGGCGATGATTACCGGAGACAACAAACGTACTGCTGAAGCGATTGCCAGACAAGTGGGAATAGACCGCGTTTTCAGTGAAGTACTGCCGGAGGATAAAGCAGCAGAGGTTAAAAAGCTGCAAAGTGAAGGGCTGAAAGTGGCGATGGTTGGCGATGGAATCAATGATGCACCGGCTCTGGCTCAGGCAGATATCGGTATAGCAATTGGCTCCGGTACAGACGTTGCCATAGAGTCAGCTGATATTGTGTTAATGCGCAGTGATTTGATGGATGTGCCTACAGCTGTTGAATTAAGTAAGTCCACCATAAAGAATATCAAGGAAAATCTTTTCTGGGCTTTTGCCTATAACACATTAGGTATTCCTGTTGCGATGGGTGTCCTTTATTTATTCGGCGGTCCCTTGCTGAACCCAATGATTGCAGGAGCGGCAATGAGTTTCAGCTCAGTTTCAGTTTTGCTGAATGCCTTGCGGCTAAAGAGATTTAAACCGTCATCAGTTTCAAAAAGATGAAGAGCAGAGTAGCTAGAAAGTGTCTGAAACGAAGGATGGAACACTAAAATAAATTAATTCTCAAATTAGAAAAATAAATAAACATACATCAAAGGAGAACGTGTTATGAACCAAACAGTAGCAATTGAAGGAATGAAATGTGACGGATGCGTAGGAATAGTTAAAGAAAAATTTGAAGCAATTCCCGGTGTGAAAGCTGTAGATGTACAACTGGATGAAAAAAAGGCAACGATTACAGCCGATAATGAAATTTCCAAAGAACAGCTGCAAGCAGCATTGGCAGATACGAAATTTACAGTAGCAGGATAATGCTGAGCAACCAAAAAAAGACCTTCGACATCTGAGGATGCCGAAGCTTTTTTTATTTGTTCACTTTTTTTATCAGTTCTTCATACTCTTTTTTCGTCTTTTCACCATCTTTATTTGTGTAGTAGTAGGTATAATTTTCTGTTTTTATTTCAATGATAGGCACTTCGTTGTTATAGACCAGCAAATAGGCGGATTCATCTCCTATACGGAATTCCCCGGTAAGATAATGGTCTGTTGCTGAACCGAACATACGAATTCTGTTGGCAGGAAGCTTATCAATCAGTTGAACAGAAGTGATTATATCCAAAGGGATTTCTCTCGTTTTTGAAAATGGTGCAGATAAAGAGATATCATCTGTTGTAACCGTCATTCGAAACGGATTACTTGAGAAATCACTGATCATTAATGGAATACTGGAAAGAGCCACTGCAGCTACTGCTACAATAAGCAATACAATCATTGAAATCTTACCGGCAGGTCTTCCCAGATTGGTTGATATATTCATCCCTAATCGGTCTGGAACGAAGATTCTGGGATCTTCCGGATTGATGTAAATACCGTAACGCCAGTATTGGTCTTCATCTCCATAGCGGTAATCCTTTGCCTGCATAATCAGCTGATCCTGCGTACGTCTGAGTTTAAACAGAAGGTAAAAAATGAAACCGACATAAATAGTGAGCAGAATGAAGTAGGCAATTGTTAAAATCATTCCAGACTGGTAAGACAATGTAATAGAAAGTATCGGTATAAATGACAGTGGACTAAAAATAAATGCAGATGAAACTAGCAGCAGAGACCAGTAATGACGCATGGCATCATTCACTTGTTGATTAATTATTTCATCATTCGTCAGCGGTTTTACTGGCAGCCGACTGACAAGATAGTGCAGGAAGATGAAAAGACCAGCCATAAGCAGAGAAATCACTCCAAAAATCGCTGTTCCCAAAGCCTGTTGATAGTTGGTGAAGCTGTAGATGGTTCCTCCCAGAGAAATCAGAATCCCAGGTAAATACCAATAGTAACTAAGCAGCTTCCGATTTTTATTTTGAATTAATTTAGTATCTACCAATAAAGGCTTTGTAGGGAGAATCCAGCCGTTTGTTATCTTCACGTGGGTCATTTTTCGAATGTAAAGTATCTCTGTGTAGTAGTTGACACCAAGCATCATAAACAAAGACAACATGAAGAACAGTAGGGTAATAGAATCATAGGTGGTAAGTAGTATCAGCAGATCAAAAATAGAAAAAGCTGCAGCAATCAATAACAGTCTCTTTTTGTATTCCTGCCGAACGTTCAGAACCTGCGGCTCGTTTAGTTTATCTTTTGGCAGGGTGGTCTCCAATATAATGTTTTTATGAGGATTGGCAATAATTCTGCCGAGCAGAGCCATTGAAAGATTTATGCCCAAAAGTATTAGTAAAAAAATTATGTTCATATTCATAGAAGCACGTCCTTATTATTTGAAATTCTGTAAAATCTGCGTCACAATCGCATGGATATCCTCATCATTTAACTGATGAATTGCTGCTTTCGCCAAAGTCAGCTCAAGTGCCTGATTAAATTCTTCGATAAATTCTTCTGTTGCGGGGGGAAATTCTGCCACCTTTGTTCCATTACGACGATCTGTGATGATGTAGCCTTCAAGCTTTAGTGTATTGTAGGCTTTTGAAACGGTCATCATATTTATACCGATTTCATCCGCCATTTGACGCACGGAAGGCAGTGACTCATTCGCCCCCAGTTTTCCTGAAGCAATTCCTAAAATGATTTGATTTCTGATTTGCTGATAAATGGGGATAGCACTTTTCATGTCTATTTCCATTAACATCTGCAGCACCTCGCAATTATAATGTATTTTGTATTATATAGTGTAATACATGTGGTGCAAAAAAGCAATAAACTTTCAGTTGTGAGATTTTCTAAGGAGTCCTATAATGGGAATGAGCTATTTTTAGGAAGGATGAGGAACATGTCAGAAATTAACAATGAAATAACTGGTAAATATAGAGAAAGGTTTGCAGAAAGTGATAAAAAACGAGCATTGCAAAACGCAGTAGTCAAAAACGGAATCACTGAATCAGCGGAAACGCAAGAAGCACAAGTTGAAAATGTACAGGTTTTTTCAGTAGATCTTTCAACTGGAAAAGCAGCAGACCAGAAGAAAAGCGGTCGCTGCTGGATGTTTGCTGCACTCAATACTTTTCGTCATAAAATGATCGACAGCTTTCGATTAAAGGAATTTGAGCTGTCACAAAACTACACTTTTTTCTGGGACAAGTACGAAAAATCTAATTATTTTTATGAAAATATTATTGCAACAGCAGATCAGAATCTGGACTCACGTAAGGTCGCATTTTTGTTGGCAACGCCGCAGCAAGATGGCGGGCAATGGGATATGATTGTTTCTCTGTTTAAAAAATATGGTGTGGTTCCTAAATATGTGATGCCGGAAAGCAGGAACAGCTCTAATTCTCAGGATCTAAACAAATACTTGAATAAGAAGCTGCGCAAAGATGCTGTGACATTGCGCAAGTTGATTGAGGCGGGTGAAGCACCTGAGCTTGTTCAGGAGAAGAAGACAGAAATGCTTGGAGAAATTTACAATTTTCTGGCGATTTCGTTAGGGACACCGCCTGAAACCTTTGATTTCGAATACAGAGATGAAGACAAAGAATATCACATTGATAAAGGTCTGACTCCCTTATCTTTCTATGAAAAATATATAGGAGTGGATCTGGATGACTACATTAGTGTGATCAATGCTCCAACTAAGGACAAACCTTTTAACAAAACCTATACAGTTGAAATGCTTGGTAATGTTGTAGGCGGTAAGCCGGTAAAATACCTGAATGTGGATATGCCTGTATTTAAGCAATTGGCTGTTCAACAGCTGGAACAAGGAGAATCAGTCTGGTTTGGTTGTGACGTAGGTCAATCTTCTACTCGGAAAAGCGGAATAATGGCATTAAATGCATATGAAATAGATGAACTTTTTGATATTGATTTTTCAATGACAAAAGCAGAACGTCTGGATTATGGTGAAAGCCTGATGACCCATGCAATGGTACTAACCGGTGTGGATGTGATCGATGGAAAGTCTGCAAAATGGAAAGTGGAAAATAGCTGGGGAGAGAAGATTGGAAACAAAGGCTTCTTCGTGATGAGTGATGCCTGGATGGATGAATACACGTATCAAATCGTGATTCGGAAAGATATCCTGACCAATGAGCTGTTGAAAGCTTGGAATGAAGAGCCTAAAATGCTGGCTCCATGGGACCCTATGGGAGCTTTGGCATAAATAATTGTGAACATAGAATGGTCTAAATAATTATTCGAACAAGGGACTGTGACAAAAGTATGTCTGAGATCCCTAAAACCGAATAAACGGTGTTCCAGAAGTTGTCTCTTCGGAAATAAGTCGAACTATACTGAAAATATGAGTAGCTATTTTCGTATATTCCGACTTATTTCTTGAGACAGAACACTTCTGTCACAACCTCTTTTTTAGACTAAAAATCGACTTAAGTGACGGCATAAAAATGACAGACAGTATCATTTCCGACTGGCTGTTTTTTCTTTGATGAAGCGAACTGGATACACAATAGTTTAAATACTTTGTTTGTCAGCTTTTTGTAGGTAAAAATTGATAAGCTTTTTCATAATGAAAAATAGACGTTTTCGTATTTTTGTCGAGGAGTTTTTAATAACTCTTATTGATAAAATGTATGTTAGGTATGGTTGATTCATTTCTTTGTTGAGAGAATAAGGGACAAGGATTGATCATTTTTCAGTAACTGTGAAAAACATTGAAAAAATGAAGCTTCTTAATAAGGAAGTGTCAACTCCGTTGAATGGGGAAATAAAATAGTTTAGCCAATTTTAGTTATCAAGATGCTCCAAGAGGTTCCATTTGGATTGCAGCAGGAGAGCCGGCAAGCTGGACACTGTCTTTTATGTTTCGTCTAAAGAAGTAGTTCAGACCATATATAAAACAGCATTGAAGGCAGGCGGGAAGGATAATGGGGAGCCAGAATACAGATCTCAATACAGTGAAAATTACTATGCGGCATTTGTCCACGACGTAATTCAGCATGGTTTGATTATTCATTCAAAAGATATGCTTCTATTTTGTTATTATATTTAATGATATTATTTTTAGTATCTATGAAATACAAGGATTTTTATCAGTATGTTATACTTTTAAAGAATGGAAACTGAAGCAGGTGACAAGGAAAAAGGAGAGGATTTAATGGGAAAAAGTTATACAATGCCCTACGAAGTTGCATATTATGATGGCGACATTACGAAAAGAATGACTCTGCCGTCTATGCTGGCAGTAGTCATCAAGACATCGGAGGAGCAAAGTGCACTTCTTGGTAGAGGAGCGGAATTTGTTGCCGGATTTGGTTTGGGCTGGGTGATCACCAACTATGAAATTGAAATAAAAAGATTACCTATGGTTGGGGAGAACATTCAGATAACCACTCAGGCGATGTCATATAATAAATATTTTTGCTACCGGAATTTTTGGATACATGATGAAGCAGGGGAAGAATGTGTTCAGATCAAATCTACTTTTGTACTGATGAATAAAAAAAATCGTAAAATGAGCAACGTACTGGAAGAAATTATTGCTCCGTATGAAAGTGAGAAAATCAAAAAAATTTATCGAAATGAAAAAATAGAGAAGATTGAAAGCGGGGTTTTTCATAATTATCGTGTTCGTTTTTTTGATATTGACGGGAACCAGCACGTAAATAATGCAATTTATTTCAACTGGCTGCTGGATGTACTGGGTTATGAGTTCCTTTCCAAGCATCAGCCGTTAAGAGTCAATGTAAAATTTGATAAAGAAGTTGAATATGGACATGAAGTGGAGAGTCATTATGAAGTACTGGAAAATGAAACAGGCCCATGGACACGTCACGAAATTCGGATAGAGGATCAGCTTTATTGTGAAGCAAATATCCAATGGATATAGCATACTAACAGAGTATGAACAAATGCAACAAAGTGAACGGAACGTGTTTTATTTTACAATTTATTTGTTCTTTAGATATGATAGAAAGAAGGAAAAGAAAGCTGAACGGCTAAACACTGGAGGAAAAAATGATACGATTGGGACTAACATCTTTTAGTGAACATGAAAGACTGACGGGGAAAAAACGCTCTACACTTTATGAATACGCCGGGCATTTACCACTAGTTGAAATGGATACTGCGTACTATGGCATTCCAAAGCAGGAATCTGTAAAAAGATGGGTGGAATCTGTTCCGGCAAATTTTAAATTTGTTGTTAAAGCATACAGCGGTATCAGCTGTCAGGGAGATTGGGAAACCTATTACAAAAATGAAGAGGAAATGATTCAGTCCTTTCTTCACAGTATGCAGCCAATTATTGACAGCGGAAAATTGTTTGCGTTTTTAGTTCAGTTTTCAGCCAGTTTTGGATGTACAAAGGAAAATGTCCGATATCTCGAAAAAATCGAAAAGTGGTTTAATGGTTTGCCGGTCGCTGTTGAACTAAGAAATGGAAGCTGGTATCAGGCTGATTATATTAAGTCCACTCTTGCTTTTATGAAAGAGCGAAAATTTTCTTTGGTTGTTGTTGATGAGCCCCAGATACCGATAAATCCAGTGCCCTTTTTTCCGTTTGCGACAAACCAAGCATTTATACTCCTTCGGTTCCATGGAAGAAATGCTGCCGGTTGGCTGGCCAATGATAAAGAGTGGCGAAAAAAACGGACACTTTATCGGTATAATTCAGCTGAGATTGCCAGTCTGAGTGAAGCGGTTAGAAAAATGTCTTTGGAAGTCAAAGAGACAGGGGTTATTTTCAATAATAATTCGGGCGGAGATGCAGCCGGAAATGCACTTGAAATGAAAAAGGTACTTAATCTGAAATATGAAGAACTGAATCCGAAGCAGATGGATTTGTTTTAAGGTGATGTATGATTAAAATAATTTTCTTTGATATTGATGGAACATTGGTTGACAGACGTGCGAAAGCTCTGGATTCCACCAGAAAAGCGATCTCCCAGGCTCAAAGTCAGGGGATTCTTTGTGGTGTTGCAACAGGGCGAAGCCCGATTCATTTGAGTGAACAGATTGATGCGCTGAATTTTGACGTTTTTGTAACCTACAATGGTCAGCTGGTCTATACAAAAGATGAGACTCTATATGAACGCATTTTCTCCAAAGAGGTACTTGAACAGATTGTTGATTTTGCTGATACAGGAAATCGGCAGTTGATGTTTGGCGGACGGCTGAAGATGGAAGGCAGCTCACTGATGAGGTTTGGACAGAACAGCAAAGCGAGAAAACTTGTGCGCTTTATACCTAAATGGTTCCCAGTTGCTGCTGCTCAGAATCTGCTGATTAAATATCGCTCAGTGAAGGAAGAATGCAGGTATCACGAACTGAACATTTTAAATGAAGAAATCTATCAGTGTGTTCTTCTCAGTTCTGCAGAAGAAATGGAAGATTTAAACAGACAGCTTCCTGACTGTACCATCACACGTTCGAATCCTTATGTGGTGGATATTATTCCGCAGGGTGGCTCGAAGCTTCGGGGAATTATGAAATGTATTGAAACCTTTGGATTTTCATTGAATGAAGTGATGACCTTCGGAGACAACTGGAATGATGTGGAAATGCTTGAAGGAACTGGAATTGGTGTGGCGATGGGAAATGCCCCGGATGGAGTAAAAGCGTCGGCAGATTTTGTTACTGCAACCAATGAGGATCACGGAATTTATCAGGCGATGGTTCATTATAAGATTATTGAGGAGGCAGTGTATGAAAATAGATAACCCATTTGATAAGACTGAAGAATTTCACCGGATATTTGATAATCGGAGACCTTCAGCACCTCAGGCTTTCACAGCGAAAACGGCATCAGCCAGAGCTGGTTTTAAAGCAGAAGAGCTGGTGGAATTTTTATACTCCTCAGCAAACAATGATATGGAAGAGTTTCATCGGTTGGTTGAACAGCTGAAAACAGATGTTGACACTGCTGAAAAGAAAATACTTGAAAAAGGTAAACAGATTGAGGAGGTTTTAGTTGATCAGGTAGATGCTTTAATAGACCTTCTCTATTTCACCTATGGCTCATTTTCTTTGCTGGGTGTTGATCCTACTGAATTATTTACCATTGTTCATGAAGCAAATATGGGAAAATTGTTTGAAGATGGCAAACCTCGTTATCATGAGGTCACTCATAAAGTGCTGAAGCCGGATGACTGGGAAGAGAAGTATGCTCCTGAACTCAAAATTAAAGCGGAGCTGGAGCGGCAGAAAAAGGAAAGCAGATAAAAAGAGCCCAGGAGAGAAAGATTTTCGCTCTGAGCTCTCTTATAAATAAAAGGTGCGGCTGTAAGTAAGTTAACTCACAGGACCGCATTTTTTTTAATTAAAAAACATATCATAAAGTGCCCGGATGGCTTGATTTTCCTGTTCTTTACGAATACCGAACATGATACTGACTTCTGAAGAGCCCTGGTTTATCATTTCCAGATTGATCTCATTTTTAGCCAATGCCATGGTACTGTCGGCAGTAACCCCGATGCGCTGGCGCATCCCTTCACCTACAATCATAATCATTGAAAGACCATGAGTAATACGCAGTTCATCCGGCTTTAACACTTCCTCCAGTTTGCTGATCAGCTGTTTTTCAATTGTTGGAGTTAGCTGACGCTCACGTAAAATAATGGAAATATCATCAATTCCAGAAGGCATATGCTCATAACTAAGACCCAGATTCTCCAAAATTTCCAAAACTTTACGACCAAAGCCAAGCTCTCTGTTCATCAGGTATTTACTGATATAGATATTTGCAAAATTTTGATCACTTGCAATTCCAACTACCGGCTCATGATCAGCTGCCCGCTTCGTTGTGATTAGTGTTCCCGGATGGGATGGGTTGTTGGTATTCTTGATAACTACCGGAATATTTGCTTTATAAGCCGGCATCAGCGCTTCGTCATGGAAAACGGCAAAGCCTGCATAAGCCAGCTCCCTCATTTCTCTGTAGGTCAGTTCCTTAATTGTTTTCGGATTGCTTACAATTCCCGGATGAGCAACAAAGATTCCGTCAACATCAGTAAAGTTTTCGTATAAATCAGCTTGAACACCTGCAGCCACAATAGAACCAGTGATATCTGATCCGCCTCTGGAGAAGGTACAGATTTCTCCGGCCTCTGTGTAACCGAAAAATCCAGGAATAACCAATATCTCATCTGTTTCTCTGAACTGACTGATTTTTTCGTAGGAAGATGGCAGAATACGGGCATTACCAGGTTCGTCTGTAACAATAATTCCTATATCACGCGGATTTTTATAAACAGCCTGCAGCCCGTTATCCTGGAAGAATGCTGCAACCAGCCGTGCGTTATTATTTTCTCCTCTTGCCAAAAAGGCATCAAATAAATGAGGATTGTTTTCTTTAGGAAGTGTGGTCAGTTTTTCAATAGACTGGCGAATATCTGTCAGAATATTCTTATTCATCCCCAGCTCGTCCATAATTAATTCGTAACGTGAAATAATCTGCTCAATGATCTCTTCTGTTCCTTCATTTTTCAGATACTTCGAATGATAACTGATTAAAAGATCCGTCACTTTAGTATCGTTGTCTGAACGCTTTCCAGGAGCAGAGACAACAACGAATTTTCGGGAAGGGTCCTCTTTTACAATTTGTAATACCTTTTGCAATTGTTCTGCAGAAGCCAGTGAGCTTCCGCCAAATTTAATTACTTTCACCTTTTCAGCTCCCTATTCTTTTAGAAATACGATTACTTTGATCTGGAATCCGATAAAAAAACAGTGATAATCGCACCTTTAATTCTCATCTTTTTATAATCTTAAGTAGTAAAAGAATACCTAAATTTCCACTGAAAAGCAACAGAAAATAGAACTTTTAGTTCTTTTTCCGAAAGCTGTAAATAATTCTCTTCATTTTTGTTTAAATCTTTGATACACTGAAAGAAGTGACATTTTATTCTTGATGAAAAGTCTATGCATAATTTGGCAGTGTCGGATACCTGTTGAGAAAAAGAAAAATATTTTATTAATTCCTCATTAAACTAGTGCTTGAAGGAATGCTTTGTGATATAATTTTCTATAGTTGTTTTTTACGAGAATGATTAAAATTAATTTCAGTCTTTCAAGTAATGCTTCTAGGCAATATACTGAGAGAACTCCCTATCCCTAAATATAGAATGCTAAGTAAATGTTGAGTAAACGGAGGAAACATTAATGAAAAACAATTTGATTATTATCGTGGTGTTAGTGATAATCATCGTTGCAGCTATCATATATCTGGTTGGACACTTTATGCGAAGGAAAAATCAGGCGAAGCTGAAAGCTCTCGAAAGCAGAAAAGAAGATCTTTTTGACCTTCCTGTGATTGAAGAAGTGGATGAAATAAAAAAAATGCACATGGTAGGTCAAAGTCAAAATACTTTCCGTGAATGGAATCAGCGTTGGGCAGATATTTCTACCCGTTCTTTTGCTGAACTGGAAAGTCAAATTTTTGAAGTTGAAGAATTAAATGATTCTTTCCGTTATATGAAGGCAAAACGCGCAGTAGCTGAAGCTGAAAAAACAATGGATGAAATGGAGTCAGAAGTTGAAGAAATTCGCAGAGGACTCGGAGAACTTCGCGACAGTGAAGAGCGCAATTCTTTGGAAGTGCAGAAAGCTCTGGATATCTATGAAGAAATCAGTACACTGCTGCAAGAAGAAAAAGAAGGATTTGGCTCTGCTTATTCAGAATTACAGAAGCAGGTTAAGAATATTGAGATTGAATTTACACAGTTCGTTACATTGAATACTTCAGGAGATCCTGTAGAAGCCAGGGAAGTACTTGAAAGTGCAGAACGCCATACGTATGAACTAGACGATGTGATGAAACGTATTCCTCCTTTACATGACGAACTTAACCGGACATTCCCGGATCAGATCAAGGAAATCGAAGAAGGGTACAAACGTCTGACGGATGATCATTTCGTTTTCCCGGAACAAAATTTCGAAGAAGAATTGAAGCGTGTGAAGAAGCGTGTGAAGAACTCTACAGTGGATCTGGAGAAAGCAGAAGTTGCTGCTGTTGAAGTGGCAAACAGAGATACTGAAGCAGCTATTGATGCGTTGTATGAAGTTATGGAAAAAGAGATTAATGCGAAGAAATATGTTGTAAATAATCAAAAAACAATAGGCGACTATATTGCTCACGTATTGCGTAATAACCGCCAGCTGATGATTGAATTGGATCATACTTCTCAAAGCTATACACTGAATCACAATGAGCTGGGACGTTCAAGAGGATTCCAGTCGGAAATCGAAGAACTGATTCGTCGTTATGAAGACTATGAACCAAAGATGGCAGAGCACACAGTTCCTTATTCTGAAGTCCAAGTATTCTTTAAAGACTGCTACCGTGTTCTAGCTGATATTGAAAATCAGCAAATGGAAATCGATATGTCTCTGAAAGATCTTCGTAAAGGCGAGAAAGAGGCACAGAAGAAAGTGGATCAGTTTGAGTTTCGTCTGCGCAACCTGAAACGTTTCGTTGAAAAGAAACGTCTGCCGGGTCTGCCAACTGATTACCTTGAATTCTTCTTTGTAGCGACAGACCGAATCGAAGAGTTGAGCAAAGCATTGAATCGTATTCGTATCAATATTGATGAAATTAATAAGCTTGCAGATTTATGTAATGAAGATTTGGAAATGCTTGATAAAAAGACGAACGATCTTGTGAACTCTGCTGCTTTAACTGAGCAGATGATGCAATATGCAAATCGTTACCGTCATACGAATGAAGCAGTCAACGAAGCAATGGAGCGCACCTTAGACTTGTTCTCCAAAGACTATCGCTATCAAGATGCACTGGATATTATTGGTACAGCACTTGAAAGAGTAGAGCCGGGCGCATTCAGACGGATCGAAGATATTTACTTCAAAAATTTAGATGCAGTTTAATGCAGGAAGCAGGACAGATAAATATGTCCTGCTTTTTCTTATCATGTAAACTTTGGTAAATGATAACGAAACATAGATGATTCAGTTCTGAAAAGGAATAATTGAAGTTGAGATTTAAAAGGACTATAATTTAAAAAGACTTTTTTTAGAAGGGCAGAGATAAATGATTTATTTTGATAATAGTGCAACAACACAGATTTATCCTCAAGTATTAGATACTTACCTGAAGACCAGTCAGCGGATCATTGGAAATCCTTCCAGTCTGCATGACCTTGGAAGTCAGGCTCATCGATTACTTGAGCAGGCAAGAAAACAGGTAGCTGAACTACTGTCAGTTGACTATTCGGAGATATTTTTTACCAGTGGCGGAACTGAGGGAGATAATTGGATTTTAAAAGGAACAGCTGTAGAAAAGCAGGCTTTTGGAAAGCATCTGATTATATCAAGTATTGAGCATCCGGCTGTTTCAGAAACAGCCAGACAGCTTGAAAAACTCGGATTTGAAGTTTCAGTCATTCCAGTAGATAAATGCGGGGTTATTCAAATAGATAAACTTGAACAGCTAATTCGAAAAGATACAATTTTAGTTTCGATTATGGCGGTCAATAATGAAATCGGCAGTGTACAACCTATTAAAGCAGTCAGTGCGCTTTTGGAAAAATATCCGACGATTCATTTCCATGTAGATGCAGTTCAGGCTGTGGGGAAGATCCCAACCTTAGAATGGCTGACACCAAGAGTGGATTTTGCTGTTTTTTCAGCACATAAATTTCATGGACCTAAGGGAGTGGGCTTTATTTACTGGAAAAAAGGGAAGAAGCTGGCACCTTTATTAACAGGCGGCGGTCAGGAAGATAATCAGCGGAGCGGTACGGAAAATATAGCAGGGATTGTTGCAGCTTCAAAAGCACTTCGGCTGTATTTAGATAAAAATAAAGAAGGAAAAGACCGAGTTGAACAAATTCGTAATGCGTTGATTGATGGACTTGCAATGTATTCCAATGTTCGTTTCTTTACTGAAAAGAGTTCGGATTTTGCTCCTCACATTTTATGCTTTGCATTAAAAGGGATTCGGGGAGAGGTGCTGGTTCATGCATTGGAAGAAAAACAAATTTACATTTCCACAACAAGTGCATGCTCTAGTCGTAAAAAAATGGTCGGGAGTACACTTCATGCAATGAATATTCCAGATGCAGAAGCAACATCAGCTGTACGAATCAGCTTGGATGAAAGCAATACAATGGCTGAGGCAGAACAATTTATGGTCATCTTCAATCAGCTGCATAAAAAGTTTTCAAAAATTAACGGATAAGTAAGATATGTCTGAAGACTCTGATGATGAATGTTTACGAAAAAATAGAGAGGGTCTAACTCTTTTTAAAGGAACAATGTTGCTACATTCTTAGTACGCATACCGTCTCATTAGATACTCTTAAATAAGTGACAACTCCTTTTATCTATGAATCTCGTATTATTTGATTTCGATACAAACATGTCTATTTAGAAAAGCATTGGGGACTGTGACAAAAGTATGTCTGAGATCCCTAAAACCGAATAAACGGTGTTCCAGTCTTTGTATGATTCGAGCATTCGAAGAAGCGTAGGGGGAAGTTTTTTTGTGCTTCTCAGTTATGCGCCGAGCATTCAAAGAAGCTTAGAAGCAAGTTCCTTTTCAGTATGCATACAGCTATCTCTTATAGTTTCCAGTCACATTTTGGTTTGAGATGCCTGCCTTATTTTTTGTTGATTCAACTAGCTGTATAAATAAGCGTTTGAAAAATCCTGCTCCTATGTTATAGTGGAACGGGATTTTGTTTCTGAAAATTATCATGATCCTGTATCCGGTTATTCAGTTACTATGCAGTGAAAACAATCAGTCGTTATGATAGGGGATACTAGCACATACTTTTTTACAGGAATGGACGTAATGGTTTAAAGAAAGGAATTTAAAAAAGTGAATTATTCAGAAATTATGGTTAGGTACGGCGAACTTTCGACAAAAGGCAAAAATAGAAAATCATTTATCATGCAGCTTGCACAGAACGTAAAAAGAGTGCTGGCTGATTTTCCAGAAGTGAAAATTCATGCGGACAGAGATCGCATGCATCTGTTGTTAAATGGGGAAGACAGCAGTCTGATTCTTCCGAAGCTGGAAAAGGTTTTTGGGATTCAGACATTTTCGCCGAGTATTCGTGTTGAAAAATCTGTACCTGCGCTAAAAGAAATGGTAAAGGAAATTATCAAAGAAGTTTATCAACCGGGACAAACCTTTAAAATTACTTCAAAGCGTTCAGACCACAGCTTTGAACTGGATTCCAATGAGTTGAACAGAGAACTGGGCGGTGCAGCTTTCGAGGTGTTCCCCGATATTCAAGTACAGATGAAGCAGCCGGATATTAATATTCGTGTGGAAATTCGCAGAGAAGGAGCGTATTTTTCCTATGAAACAATCCGTGGTGCTGGCGGGCTTCCTGTAGGAACAAGTGGAAGAGGAATGTTGATGCTCTCCGGCGGTATTGATTCGCCTGTTGCTGGCTATTTATCGATGAAGCGCGGAGTGGAAATCGAAGCAGTTCATTTCGCCAGCCCCCCATACACAAGTGAGCAGGCTCTGCAAAAAGCTAAGGATTTAGCCGCAAAGCTCGCTCCCTATTCAGGAAATGTTCAGTTTATTGAAGTTCCTTTCACGGAAATACAGGAAGAAATCAAGCGAGTAGTTCCGGAAGGATATCTGATGACGGTGACGCGAAGATTGATGCTGCGCATGACAGATGCCATAAGAGATATGCGGAATGGTTTGGTCATTATTAATGGTGAGTCACTTGGTCAGGTAGCTTCACAAACGTTGCAAAGCATGGTGGCTATCAACGATGTGACCAATACGCCGATTATACGTCCGGTAGTTTCGATGGATAAAATGGAAATTATTGAACTGGCAGAAAAAATTGATACATTTGAATTGGCCATTCAGCCTTTTGAAGATTGCTGTACAATTTTTGCTCCACCACAGCCTAAGACCAGACCTAAACTTGAAAAAGCACAGGCATATGAAGCACGTCTGGATGTGACTGGATTGATGGAGCGATCTCTTGCAAACTTGAAAGTTAGTGAAATAACAGCAGACAGCAGGGACCGGCAGGAGCAAGACGATTTTTCTGAGTTGCTGTAAAAAATAAATCAGGAGAGACGACTAAATAGTTCAGCTATTTATTTTAGAAATAGTATTTAAAAACAGTAAAAATCAGTTGCGGATTTTTACTGTTTTTTATTTTTCACGCCAGCTAATCGCGTCTTATTGTGAAACTATCTTCTGGATTTTAGCCACTGTTGTAAGTAAATGGGAATTGGTTGATGATAGGATGAGGAAGAGGTTAAGAAAAAACTGGATTTTATAAAAAAAATTACTTTTTTTCACAAAGATGTTGCTGAGTTTCTTAATGGATGTTACACTAGAATGTGAAGAAGTTAACAAGGAGAAGTATTATGGAAATAATGTCGAACGAAAAAAAAATACCAAAAGCAACAGCGAAACGCTTACCGTTATATTTGCGATATTTAAAAATGCTGGATGACTCAGGTGTCATTCGGATAAAATCAAGAGAATTTAGTGAGATCGTGCATATTCCGCCTGCAACAATACGCCGAGATTTTTCCCATCTGGGTGAGCTTGGCAGAAGCGGCTATGGTTATGATGTGCCTTATCTGATTCAAGTATTCAGTGAAATTTTGAATACAACAGAAGAAAAACGTATTGCACTGATTGGCTGTGGAAATCTTGGCAAAGCCTTGCTTAAGAATAATTTTCGCCGAAATGAAAATTTGAATATTATTTGTGCTTTTGATGTAAATGATGAAATTGTCGGAGAGAAGGTAAACGACATCTGTGTTCAATCGATGGACCAGTTAAGAAATGCGATTGAAGAGCAGGGAATTACTGTTGCAATATCGACTGTTCCGAGCAAATATGCTCAGACAGCAATTAATGAAATTGTGGATGCCGGAATAACTGCAATCCTGAATTTTGCACCAGACCGTGTAAATGTACCAAAACATGTAAATGTCCAGTATATTGACCTGACAACTGAACTGCAGACT
This sequence comes from Enterococcus sp. CWB-B31, assembly GCF_020567645.1. Lineage (NCBI taxonomy): Bacteria > Bacillati > Bacillota > Bacilli > Lactobacillales > Enterococcaceae > Enterococcus > Enterococcus sp. CWB-B31. The sequence goes on along the minus strand of NZ_JAJDJW010000005.1, from coordinate 75,581 downwards.
TTGATTTATTTTGATACAGCATTCTCAAAATAAGCAGTAATTTTGAGTTCCTCCTGTTGTTCCTCTATACTTTAAAGCAGAGACTAGCTATTAGGAGGAAATTGAAATGATTGTAACGAGAAAAGGGAATGAAGTTGAGCTTGTTGGAGTACAGCCAAAAGTTGGAGAAAAAGCGCCAGATTTTACGTTGAAAAATCTGGAGGATAAGGCAATCACTCTTTCGGCGCTTGAAGGAAAAACGGTTTTGATCAGCGTAGTCCCTGATATTGATACCAGAATCTGTTCTATTCAAACCAAGCGGTTTAATCAGGAAGCCGGAACTTCTGAAGGTGTGGTGTTTCTGACGATTTCAAACAATACCAAAGAGGAACAAAGCAATTGGTGTGCAGCAGAAGGTGTGGATATGGAAATGCTTCGTGATACTGAAAATAGTTTTGGCGAAGCTTACGGCTTGTTTATTCCTGAAATGGGTCGACTTGCACGTGCAATTTTTGTCGTGGATAAAGAAGGAACTCTAGCCTATGAAAAGATCAGCCGGGAGATTTCAGAAGAACCGAATTATGCTGAAGCATTGGAGCAAGCCAAAGCCTTGAGCTGATTGACTTTCCTGCTTAGACCATGTAAAATAAATCCAGAGCATGAATTAAACAGGTTTGGGTAAAATAGAAATTTACTTGAGACGATGAACAAGAGGAGTACTGTCAGCAGGGATTTCAGAGAGAAGATCAGTTGGTGCAAGATCTTTACGAATTTGGCAGGAAGGTAGCTTGTGAGTCAATAATTTGAACGATTTTAGTAGAATTATTCGGGTAGTGAACGTTATCTCACTCAAATAAGAGGTGTCTGACAGAGTTCAGATACAATTTGGGTGGTACCGCGTAGCATATACGTCCTGAAACAGTAACGCTGTTTCAGGACTTTTTTGTTTTACCTGTCAGAAATATCGATTTATTCGTTAAAAGGAAGAGAAAGAAGGAGATACAAATGTCGGAAGAAAATAATTTACCTACGAAATATCAGCCTACAGAAATAGAACAAGGACGCTATCAAAAATGGCTGGATCAGGATTTGTTCAAGCCAAATGGAAATAAAGAGGCGAAGCCTTATTCTATCGTGATTCCTCCACCAAATGTTACCGGAAAGCTGCATTTAGGTCATGCGTGGGATACAGCATTGCAGGATATTATTATTCGCCAAAAGCGGATGCAGGGATATGATACTGTTTGGATTCCGGGAATGGATCATGCCGGAATTGCAACGCAGGCAAAAGTAGAAGAAAAGCTTGCAGAGCAAGGGATTTCCCGCTATGATCTAGGACGTGAAAAATTCGTGGAGCAGGTGTGGGAATGGAAAGAAGAGTATGCTTCTCATATACGTGAACAATGGGCAAAAATGGGCTTATCACTGGACTATAGCCGTGAACGTTTTACATTGGATGAGGGATTGTCAGAAGCGGTTCGAACTGTTTTTGTAAAGCTTTATGAGAAAAACTTGATTTATCGTGGGGAATACATCATCAACTGGGACCCGAAAGCAAGAACAGCACTGTCCGACATTGAAGTGATACACAAAGACATTCAAGGTGCGTTCTATCATATGAGCTATCCGCTGACAGATGGAACTGGTGTTGTGGAAATTGCGACAACACGTCCGGAAACCATGCTGGGTGATACGGCTGTTGCAGTTCATCCAGAAGATAAGCGCTATCAGGCTCTAATCGGAAAAACAGTCACACTGCCGCTAGTGAATAAAGAAATTCCGATTATTGCTGATGAGTATGTAGATATGGAATTTGGTACAGGTGTGGTAAAAATTACTCCTGCTCATGACCCAAATGACTTTGAAGTTGGGAATCGTCATGATCTCCCTAGAGTAAATGTCATGAATGATGATGGAACAATGAATGAACTGGCGGGGAAATATGCAGGAATGGACCGCTTTGAAGCACGCAAAATGATTATTTCTGATTTAAAAGAAATGGATCGTTTGATTAAAATTGAAAATATGACGCATAGTGTTGGTCATTCGGAACGTACTGGTGTGGTTGTAGAGCCGCGATTGTCTACGCAATGGTTTGTCAAAATGCAGCCGCTCGCAGATCAGGCGATTAAAAATCAGCAGACTGAAAATGCTGTTGAATTTTATCCTGAACGTTTTAACAATACGTTTACCCGCTGGATGGAAAATGTTCATGACTGGGTAATCTCTCGTCAGCTGTGGTGGGGCCATCAGATTCCGGCGTGGTATCACAATGAAACCGGAGAAATGTATGTGGGGATGGACGCACCTGCCGACAGTGAAAACTGGACACAGGATGCAGATGTATTGGATACATGGTTCAGTTCAGCGTTGTGGCCGTTTTCAACAATGGGCTGGCCGGATACGGAGAGCTTGGATTACCAGCGTTACTTCCCAACCAGTACGCTGGTAACAGCCTACGATATTATTTTCTTCTGGGTAAGCCGAATGATTTTCCAAAGTCTGGAGTTTACCGGTGAACGTCCATTCCAGCATGCGCTGATTCACGGCTTGATTCGTGATGAAGAGGGGCGGAAGATGAGTAAGTCTCTTGGCAACGGAATTGATCCGATGGATATTATTGAAAAGTACGGGACAGATGCCTTACGCTGGTTCCTGTCCAACGGCTCAGCTCCTGGTCAGGATGTTCGCTTTAGTTATGAAAAAATGGATGCTGCCTGGAATTTCATCAATAAAATTTGGAATGCCAGCCGCTTCGTAATTATGAATATCGAAGGAATGACGGTTGAAGACATTGATTTCAACGGAGAAAAAACAGTTGCTGATCGTTGGATTCTGACTCGTTTGAATGAGACAATCGCTCGGGTAACCGATTTGTTTGATCGTTTTGAATTTGGGGAAGCCGGTCGTTTGCTTTATAATTTCATTTGGGATGATTTTTGTGACTGGTATATTGAAATGAGCAAAGAAATTCTGTATGGTGAAAATGAAGCAGCGAAGCAGATCACAAAGAGTATACTTGTCTATACACTGGATAATATTTTGCGTTTGCTTCACCCGATTATGCCGTTTGTAACTGAAGAAATTTGGGAAAAAATTCCGCATACTGGTGTATCGTTGGTTGTTGCTGAGTATCCCACTGTGCATGAAGAGCTTTCTGATAATAAGGCAGCTCAAGGGATGGAAGTTTTGAAAGAAGTGATTCGTTCCGTTCGAAATATTCGTGCAGAGGTGAATACTCCTTTATCCAAACCAATCACATTGCTGATAAAGACAGCTGATGAATCTGCAGATCGATTCCTAATTGAAAATAAAAACTATATTGAGCGATTCTGTAATCCTGAAGAATTGACAATCAGCAGTGAGATTACTGCTCCAGAGCTGGCGATGTCGGCTATTCTTACTGGTGTGGAAATCTATCTGCCGCTAGCCGGACTGATTAATATTGAAGAAGAGGTTGCTCGCCTTGAGAAGGAACTGGGGAAATGGAATCAGGAAGTAACACGGGTCCAGGGTAAGCTGTCCAATGAACGATTTGTTGGTAATGCGCCTGAAGATGTGGTTCAGGCAGAAAAAGAAAAAGAAAAGGATTATCTGGAAAAACAAAAAACAGTTCGTGAAAGAATTGAGCAGTTAAAAACAATTCAATAAAAGACAAAAAACAGGAGTGTGGGACAATAGTCAGAAAAAAATCTGATTATTGCCCCACTTTTTTTGATTTTAAGGTATACAAAAAGCACACGACCTTATAAGATTAAAGTGACTAAACTCAACCAAAAAGGAGTGTGCCTTATGTTTAAAAATTATACCATTAATCAAACAACTTTACCATTAGATATAGAACAATATATTCCAGAAACATAGGAAGCGAAAAATCGATGTCGAACCTGTATTTGGTCATCTAAAGGCTCAATTGGCGTTCCATCGTTTCCACTTACGAGGGAAACAAGGGGCGAAGATCGACATTGGCTTGGCACTAATGGCACTAAATTTGAGGAAATTGGGAAAATATATGGAGAGGAAGACACGTAAAAAAGAAAGAACACGCTCGATTTTGATGATTATTGCCAAAATCGAGCGTGTTTTCTTTTTGAGGACGGACTATTGTTACAGTCCCTGTTTTTTTAACACTTATTCAGTTCTCTTTTTTTCTTGATATAGAGCCAGTAACGGAAGAACAGGAAACTGAAAATTGTTGCAAAAGTAATGATCAAGCCATAGTAATAGCTCATCGAACGATAAACCATTGCGATGGAATGTGTCCCTTCTTTTAGAGGGATTGCCATCAGATTGCCGGCGGCTTGTATCTGTTCAACAGCCTTGCCATTCGATTTAATCAGCCAGTTTTTATCATATGGAACAGAAAGGTAGAGCAGCTGATCCTCGTTTTTAACGGAAATATTCCCAAAGAGCTCACCCATTTTTGTCCAACGCAAGTCAATGGCTTTATTTCGTTTTGAAGCAATCACTGCATCGAAAGCTCGCTGGTCTAGACTGACAAGCTCCATGTCTTCAAGATTTATCTTCTTACGACTTTTGAGAGTAAGTGTAACTTTATCACCTTTAGTATAGTAGCCTAAGTTAAACAATTGATTTGTTTTGATATAGACATTAGGCTCAATCTTCTTGCCGTTGACAGAAAAGCTTTCAGTAGAGGACCATGAAACATTTGGAAGGTAAAAATAGAGTTCACCGGAAGCTGCTGTTATTGTTTCCAACAGTACTGTTTTTTCATCTGGCGAAATGGTTTCATTCGTTTTCTGAACAGGCTTAAAGTAATTTTCTGCTTCCGGTTTAAGTGCTTGAAGAAGATTTTCCTGATTTATGATCGGTTCATCTTCCATTAACTGAACATTTGCGAACTCTTCAGAAACTAGGAAGCCCATGCCGACAGCTTCAGGATTTTTATAGCCAACAGTCTGACCGTCAATTGAAACAGCTTCTCTGAATGTATTTTCAAAAGGAGTAATCTGATAGGAAACGTTAAGTAAAAAGTTCACTACCTGCGAGTCATCCACATAGGCAATTCTGCGATCGTTTTTCTGATATAACCCCAAATCGTTCAGCATATCCTGAGTGTCAGAGTGCAAAGTGGACGTATAGCTGGATACACCTGCATAGCCGTAAAGAATGGAGTCATTATAGCCATTGGTTTTTTCAGTATATCCTGCTTCATCAGAGATAATAGTTTGCTTGAAGCGTTCAAAGTCTTTCTTTTTCAGTGCTGCTAAAATAGCAGCTTGTTTTTTATAGTTTTGCTCAAAGGCTTGCTGATTGCCAAAAGGAATTTCTTTTACCGATATCCAATAGTTTAGCCCCAGCTCCATAAAAATTGATACAGTTAACAGTATTCCGAAGATTTTCCATAAAGCTGTTCCTTTTTCAGCCTTTTGTCTGTGATTAAGCAGTACATAATAAAGCCAGATCAGGACCAATGAAATAACTGAATAACTATAGGAAAGAATAAAATTCTTGTTAAATAGGAAAAGTGCACTGTAGCCGCCCATGAGACAGATTGTGTAAATCAGCGGAGCACTCAATGGCAGCTTTTCATCTGTCTGTAAACGAAGGAATGCTTCATAAGCAAATTTGATCACAATAAAACTGAAAATGAATGTATTTCGATAAGGGAACCCTGCCGGACTTTGAAACATATGCCAGACTGTATTAATAAGCTCAATCCAAAAGCTGAGAAACAAAAATAAAATGAGAAAGAGCGACAATTTTTTTTCTTTCTTCGGAATGGAAGGAAGTAAAAAGTAGGTAAGGAATAATAGGACGATTAAAATTCCTGAAAATACTGTTGGAAGATGTTCCAGTCTTAAATTAAAATCAACAGAGCCTATCCCGAATTGTGAAAAGAAAGAAAGACCAAACTTAGGATAAGGCAGAAAGGTCAGCAGATTGAAATCTGTCTTTTTCGTCTGCATCATCCCTTCCAGTGCAGGAAGGAGAATAAAACTTGTTGAAATTCCTGACAGGAAAGAAGAGATGAAAAAGATTTTTCCTTCTTTTATAAAACCAAGAATAGAAGGTGCGGCACTCAATTTAAGATACAGATAAATACTGTAGCCGACTGCAAAGATACAGGTCATGTATCCCATATAGTAATTAGTGAAAATCGACAGAAAAAGAATGGTGACATAAAGAGTCACTCTTTTTTCCTGCCAGAGCTTCTGTAGGCCTAATGCGAGAAGCGGAAATAAAATCAAAATATCCAGCCACATGAAGTTAATGCTGTAGGCGGCTGTAAAACCGCAAAGACTAAATGCTGTTGAGAAAATCCACGTAAAAGGAGAAACTTCAATATATGTCTTTTTCAAGTAGTAGAACATACTCATACCGATACATGAAATTTTCAACGTAATGATCCAGACAATCGCAACCGGCAGCTGCTCATGCGGAAAGAATAAGGTCAGTAAATTAAATGGACTTAATAAATAATAAGAGCTTAACGGGAAGATAGTATCGCCAATTCCGTTGGAAAAAGAATAGAAGGTCAAATTGCCTTCTTCAACGAATGATTTAAAATTGCTCAGAAACGGCAGATATTGACTGCCTAAATCACTTGCCAGAAGATTGTTATTTCCGAATGGGACAATACCCAAAATAATCCAGAGAACAATCAGTATTGTAAATGGGACGAAGAAGCTTCCGATCAACAAACTATTTTCTTTTATTTTCATTTTTGTATCACCTCAAAGCAAAAAAATTTTCCTATCAACAGGAATAATTGTTCAGCAGGATAAGTCTAACTTATTTAGAGCGAGAGTTCACGGATAGATCCTGATAACACAGTATTTCAGTTTAGCATGATATTGAATGATTCTCCAAAAAATTATGAGGGCTTTCATCCTCAGCTGCACTCTTACTCTGAAAGAAAAAAGAAAAATTTCTTTTTTTCAATAAGCCGGAATAGATTGACATGTTCCGACAATTGCTATTTTATCATATTCTGATTTTTAATAACTAAATTTGCTGAAAGAGCCTATATTTTTTATAGAATTTAAGAATTTCTTTAGTTATGAATAGGTAGGAGGAGGGTTATAACGTAAACCCTGTAATTTTACTGATTTGTTTCAAGAAATTGCCTTTATTAGTGAAATCGAACTAGGCTTTCGCTATAATAGAAGGTGTGAGGTGACAAAAATGTCAATAAATAGTGAAGAAGCAATTGAATGGATACACAGTCGTCTACCCTTTGGCTCACGTCCTGGACTGGAACGGGTGGAGGCTCTTTTGGAACGAGTGAATAATCCGCATAGAAAGGTTCCGACAATTCATATTGCCGGGACAAATGGAAAGGGATCTACAGTGACTTATCTGCGTTGTCTGCTGCAGGAAGCCGGAATTACCGTGGGGACATTTACGTCTCCTTATATTGAAGCTTTTAATGAACGAATTGCCATTGACGGCGAAGGGATTCCAGATGAACAGCTGATTCATTATGTGGAAAAATATCAGCCGCTAGTTGAGGAAATGGATAAACAAGATGAAATAAGCGGGATTACTGAGTTTGAAACATTAACTGCGATGGCTTTCGATTATTTTCTTGATCAGAAAGTAGATGTTGCAATTATAGAAGTTGGACTGGGCGGTTTACTGGATAGTACCAATGTTGTTGAGCCGATTTTAACAGGTATTACTACGATTGGGATGGATCATACAGAGATTCTGGGTGAAACGCTTGAAGAAATTGCTTTTCAAAAAGCCGGAATTATAAAAAATAATATTCCTGTTGTAACTGGAAATATTGAAGCAGCAGCATTGAATGTTATTGAAAAACAAGCAAAAGAAAAGCAGACCCCCATTTACCGCTTTAATCAGGAATATTCAATCGAATATGTACATTCTGATAAAGACTGGGGTGAAGTCTTTAGCTTTATTGGAGAACATGGTAAGATTCAAAAGCTCAAGACGCCGTTACTTGGTCAGCATCAAACGGAAAATGCGGGTGTAGCAATTGAATTGTTCTCTATTTATTGTCAGCTTACCGGGCAGCCTTTTCAAACAAAGACCGTTCGACAGGGCTTGCTGTACGCAAAATGGCCGGCTCGAATGGAAAAAATCAGTGATGAACCGTTGATTGTATTGGACGGTGCCCATAATGATCATGCGATGAAGCGTCTGGTAGAGAATCTGAAAACGGAATTTAAAGGTCGTTCCATTCATATTTTGTTTTCAGCATTGTCAACAAAGAATACCGATCAAATGATTAAGGTGTTGAAGAATGTGCCCAACACTCATTTATATTTGACCACATTCGAATATCCTAAGGCCATGAATTTGGATAAGTTTGAGAAATATACAGATGATAAAACAGATATTGTTTCTCTTTGGCAGTTTGGCATGGGGGAAATATTGGAAAAAATGACTAATGAAGATATGCTGCTGGTGACGGGCTCTCTGTATTTTGTTTCACAGGTACGTGAATTATTATTGACAATAGGAGGAAGTAATGAACAAATTTGATGGAGTTATTTTTGACATGGACGGCTTGCTGTTCGATACGGAGATGATTTATTATGACTCTTCACAGAAGGTTGCAGATGAAATGGGCTTTCCCTACACGAAGGAATTGTATCTTCAATTTTTAGGGGTTTCCGATGAAGAGGTTTGGGAAAATTATCATCGTATTTATCAGGACTTTGGACGGGAAACAGTTGATGAATTCATTCGCCGTTCTTATGCGGATACGATCAGCATGTTTGAATCCGGACAGGTACAGCTGAAAGAGGGGGTATTTGAATTGCTGGATTTTCTTGAAGAAAGCAATATCCCCAAGCTGGTTGCTTCAAGCAATGTTCGTCCTGCCATTGAATTACTGTTGGAGAATGCCGGAATTCGTGACCGGTTTCATCGAATTGTCTCAGCTGAAGATGTCAGCAGAGCCAAGCCAGATCCGGAAATTTTTCAAAAAGCTGTCAGCTTTCTGGGAACGCATCCGGAAAAGACACTGGTGCTGGAAGATTCTTCTCATGGAGTGAACGCTGCGTATGCTGCTGGAATTCCGGTGATTATGATTCCGGACCTGCTTCAGCCAGATGAAGATTTGAAAGGGAAGGCGCTGCAAATCTTTGACAGTCTGCTGGATGTACCCAATTATTTGAAAAACAAATAAATGAAGAGCTCTTTTGCGTATCTTTATGAGACCACGTAAAGGAGCTGTTTTTATGGAAGAAAAAAGGCTGTTCATTCATGAGATGCCGGAAGATTGTTTGCCCAGAGAGCGGTTGGAGGCTTTTGGTGAAAAGGCTCTTTCCAACCAGGAGCTGCTGGCGATTTTATTAAGAACGGGTTCGAGAGAACAAAATGTGATGGAGCTGTCTTCTACAATATTGAATCATTTTCGGCATTTAAATGAATTAAAAAATGCAACGCTGCACGAAATGATGTCAATTAAGGGAATTGGAAAAGTCAAAGCAATTGAACTGCGTGCGGCTGTTGAATTTGGTTATCGTTTGCAGCAAAGCAATCAGATGAAATATGGGAAAATATCCTCCAGCTATCAGATCGCTCAAAATCTAATTTATGAGCTGAGAGATTTTCAACAAGAGCATTTAGTCTGTCTGTACCTGAATACAAAAAATGAAGTCCTGCGGCAGGAGACGGTTTTCAAGGGATCACTAAATCAGAGTATTGCACATCCCAGAGAAGTTTTTAAAGGGGCGGTTAAGTATTCAGCTGCCCGTATCGTACTTGCACACAATCATCCGAGTGGAAATCCAACCCCTTCACAAAGCGATATTCATTTTACTCAAAGGATGGAGGAATGTGGAGAAATGATGGGAATTGAGATACTGGATCACATTATCATTGGACATGATGAATATATCAGCATGCGGGAGGAAAATTTTTTGAAGGGAGATAATTAGATTTCTTGCAAAAATATAGGGGCGCGTGTAAAATGTACTTGTAATCTTGTTTGGGACAGTATAGGAGTTTTTATTAGATAAAATCCTCTATCGTAGACGGGCAAAGTTACAATTATTTCAGTGCTTAAGCACGAGGAGGAACGGTTAATGGAACAAGGAACAGTAAAATGGTTTAACGCAGAAAAAGGATTTGGATTTATCTCTCGCGAAGATGGCAGCGACGTATTCGTACATTTTTCAGCAATTCAAGGAGACGGATTCAAAACATTAGAAGAAGGTCAAGCAGTAACTTTTGATGTGGAAGATTCAGATCGCGGCCCTCAAGCAGTAAATGTTGAAAAACAATAATTGACCATTCGAAACACCTGGTTCTTTTGAATCGGGTGTTTTTTTGAATTCTTAACAGAAATTTTCAGGATTAAAAATAGAAATGATCAGAGGGGGAGGAGTTTTAATTCTTAAATTGAAAAAGACTTTGATTGTCTCCGAGCTCAAAGGAACTTGCTGGAAAAATACAGAGATAATGAATCACTTTAGTGTTTTATAGGAGTTAGAAAATGCAGGATCATACTGGACTGGTTATTGATGTATCAATTAAAAGCAGAAAAGATGCAGTTGGCTTCAGATTAGTAAGAACAGGCTCACACAAGGATCAACTAGGTTTGAACGGCTCAGCTTCAAAATAAAAATCCCCGAAACCTGTTAAACTTTTTCAAGTTTTCGCAGTTTCGGGGATTGTACTGTTATTTGCAAAGTACCAGTTAATTTTCAACCATCATGATCATTGGTAAAATCATTGGATGGCGCTCTGTTTTTTCAAATAAATAAGGTTGTAAAGTTGCAGTGATCGCATCGCATAATTTTGCCTCTGTACAATTGTCATCTTTTAAGGCATCCCGCATTGCATGGAACAGAAGACGCTGTCCTTCGTTAATCAAATCGCCGGACTCTCTCATGTAAACAAAGCCGCGGGACAGGATATCAGGACCAGCCTGAATCTCTTTTTTCTTAACGTTGACCGTTGCAACTGCAAGTACCAGTCCTTCTTCTGAAAGAATTCGCCGATCCCTCAGAACAATGTTGCCGATATCTCCGACGCCGTTGCCATCTACATACACATCACTTGCATTGAAGTGACCTGCCATGCGGCCCTGATCAGCAGTTAGTGCAAGTACATCGCCATTTTCCATAATAAAACAATTTTCTTCAGGTATACCTACATCTTCAGCTAAAGAAGCGTGAATTTTCAGCATTCTAAATTCACCGTGAACAGGTACAAAGAATTTCGGCTTCATTAAACGAAGCATCAGTTTTTGTTCTTCCTGTCCTCCATGTCCGGAAGTATGGATATTGTTTATTTTTCCGTGAATTACTTCAGCACCTGCTTCGGAAAGCAGATTAATCAAACGGTTAACGCTAGTAGTATTTCCTGGAATAGGAGAGCTTGAAAAGACCACTGTATCTCCGGGCTGAATGGAAATCTGTCTATGAGTTCCATTTGCAATACGGCTTAATGCCGCCATCGGTTCTCCTTGAGAACCTGTGCATAAGATCATCGTTTCATTTGCCGGCAGCTGATTCAGCTGAGAAGCATCTACAAACGTTCCTCTAGGGACATTGATATAGCCTAGACGTTCACCATTAGCAATAGCATTTTCCATACTGCGCCCAAAAACAGCAATTTTTCTGCCGGTCCGGACAGCTGCATCAGCAGCTTGTTGAAGCCGGAAAATATTTGAAGCAAAACTGGCAAATATAATTCTGCCTTCAATTTTTTCAAAAATCTTTTGAATCGATGAACCAATGGTTTTTTCTGATTTAGTAAAGGTTGGAATTTCAGCGTTTGTACTGTCAGAAAGCAGACACAGAACACCTTCTTCACCAATCTTTGCCATACGATGCAGATTTGCAGGTTCTCCAACAGGAGTAAAATCGAACTTAAAGTCGCCGGTCGCAACGATATTTCCAGAAGGTGTTTTGACAACAACACCTAATGCATCCGGAATACTATGCGTTGTTCTAAAAAAGCTCACAGATGTTTTTCTGAAGCGAATTACTGTATCTTCATGGATCTCATGAAGATCAGCATCTCTCAATAAACCGTGCTCGTCCAGTTTGCTGGTAATTAGAGCTAAAGCTAAAGGACCTGCATAGACTGGGATATTTGCCTGCTTCAACAAGTAAGGAACTCCGCCAATATGGTCTTCGTGTCCATGAGTGATGACCAGTGCTTTAACCTTTGACAGGTTTTGGATGATATAACTATAGTCGGGAATAACATAGTCGATTCCCAACAGATCATCTTCCGGGAATTTAATTCCGGCATCAATCAAAATGATTTCATCCTGAAATTGTACGCCATAAGTATTTTTTCCGATTTCTCCAAGTCCGCCAATACCGAAGACACCGGTTTCGTTATTTTTAATATTTACTTTCATAGCTTAAAACTCCGTTAATTTAAATTCGGCGTGTTCTTGTTCATAAGCTAGATGATTTCCTTCAAGCAGCTGGACATATTCGATGTTGTAAGGCGTATTATCTTCAACTAGCTGGCGGACAACAACATCATTGTCCCCTTCAACATAAATTGATTTTGTATCCTCTCTTTTAGGATTTCTTATTTTTGTTTCTTGATAATAAACTTTGTATATCATAATTATTCTCCTCTGTACTTGCCTGTGCAAGTTTATTTATTGATTTCTGTGTGAAATGTCTACACAACAAAATGAGGTGGGGCTCCACCCTGACAAATATTTAACCATCAAAAACATGGAGTTTATGATGAATGAAGTCTAGCAGTCACTTCATTTTATTATGTGCAAAAGAAATTCAACCGTTCAGTGTGTTGTGTGAACAACAATTATTGATATTTTATCACAGAACCAGTCAGAAGTATAGAAAGTACTCCGAATATTTGGCAGTAATTTAAGAAATAGACCGCTAAAAAAATGAGGAACTGCCGGGATTTTATGTAAGAAACAATAAGAAAATACCAAAAGGAACTGAACGAAAAAAATGAGGAAAACCAGCAAAAATGTTTCTCTCTTTTATCGAAACAGCCGCTTGATCATGAGCAGGTTGTTCTTTTTATGGCAAGAGTTTAAATTTCTTTGTGTGGACGATTTACCGTGTTGTTCCTTTTATGCTATAGTAGAAGAACTGAACTAAAATTTGGAGGGGGAGATGATTACTTGAAATTGATGTGGCATTACACAATGAGATATAAGAAATTGCTGTTTGCGGATTTCATTTGTGTATTTGGGTTTATACTGATTGAATTGGGGCTGCCGACAATTTTGGCACGCATGATCGATCGGGGAATTCTGAAAAATGACTTTGATTATGTCAAGCATCAGGGAATTATAATGGTGGTCATCACGATTGTGGGCGTGACGCTGAACATCATGCTGGGTTATTTTGGTGCCAGAATAACGACAAATATTGTTCAGGATATTCGTAATGATTTGTTTGAAAAAGTGCAGACATTCTCTCATCATGAATATGAAACACTGGGTGTTTCTTCATTGATTACACGTACAACCAATGATGCGTATCAAATCATGCTGTTTATGGGGAACGTGTTGAGAATCGGTTTTATGACACCGATGATGTTTGCGGTAAGTCTGATTATGGTTGTCAGGACCAGTCCTTCTTTAGGGGTTTTTGTTCTGGGAGCGTTGCCGGTCTTGCTGGTTGCAGTGGTTTTGATTGCGAAGGTTTCTGAACCGTTGTCGAATAAGCAGCAGAAAAATCTGGACGGCATTAACAGTATTTTAAGAGAAAATCTTTCCGGTTTACGGGTAATTCGAGCGTTTGTTAATGAGAAATTTGAGGAGTCGCGTTTTAAAAAGGTCAATGAGGAGTACACGAACAGCTCCAAAAGTCTGTTTCGTTTGATGGCAGCTGCTCAGCCTGGGTTCTTTTTCCTGTTTAATATCGTGATGGTTCTGATTATCTGGGAGGGAGCTCTGCAGATTGATACAGGAAGTTTGGCTATAGGGGATTTAATTGCTTTTATTGAATACATATTCCACGCACTGTTTTCTTTCATGCTGTTTGCAAGCATGTTTATGATGTATCCGCGGGCTGCAGTTTCTGCTCGACGGATTCAGGAAGCATTCGACATGTCGCCTGACATTAAGGAAAACGAACAGGGAATTGTAGAAGCAGATAAGAAGGGCTGCATCGAATTTAAGGATGTGACATTTGCCTATCCCGGACACTCTCAAAGTCCGGTAATTCGCAATGTCAGTTTCACTGCTTCACCGGGAGAAACAGTTGCTTTTATTGGAAGTACGGGGAGCGGGAAATCAACACTAATTCAGCTGATTCCGCGTTTTTATGATATTTCAGAAGGACAGGTACTCATAGATGGTGTAGATGTACGTGATTACAAACTCAGTGCATTACGTGAAAAAATCGGTTATATTCCGCAAAAAGCACTGCTGTTTACAGGAACCATTGCTGAAAATCTTCGATATGGTAAAGAAGATGCTTCTATGGAAGAAATGGAGCGTGCGGCAGACATTGCTCAGGCGGCTGATTTTATTTCTCAGAAGCAGTTGGGCTATGATGAACTCCTTTCAGAAGGAGGCGCAAACTTCTCAGGTGGTCAGAAGCAGCGGCTGTCTATTGCCAGGGCAGTGATTCGAGATCCGGAAATCTATATCTTTGATGACAGCTTCTCAGCGTTGGATTATCAGACGGATGCAAAGCTTCGCGCCCGGCTGAAAAAAGAAACGACTCATTCTACTGTTCTGATTGTTGCACAGCGAGTAGGAACGATTATGCACGCAGACAAGATCATAGTATTGAACGAAGGAAACATTGTGGGAATGGGAACGCACAAAGAATTACTTGAGACGTGCCCGATTTATTATGATATTGCGGCTTCTCAATTGTCAGAGGAGGAATTAGCATGAAAAAAGGGCTTTCTTCCATCAAACGCTTAGGGAGATATATTGGACCATATAAAGCAACATTTATTCTGGTCATTGTCTTTACTATTCTGACAGTAGCACTGAATGCGGCAATGCCGTATGTTTCAGGACTGCCTATAACAGAAATAGCGAGAAATCTTTCTGAGGGAGAGGGAGTAAACTTTCCTTATGTCTTTCAGTGTCTGATTTGGATTTTAATTGTTGGTATCGGCTACTGTATTACACAGTTTTTTTCAGGATTTTTGATGGCAGCAGTAGTTCAGCATTCGATGAGAGATTTACGCAGAGATATTGATGAAAAAATCAATCGTCTGCCAGTTTCTTATTTTGACAAAAACCAGCAGGGAAACATTCTTTCACGGGTGACTAATGATGTGGATGCGGTCAGTAATGCACTTCAGCAGAGCTTTATCAATATCGTATCAGCAGTTTTGGGAATCATCATGGCAGTATCAATGATGTTTTACATTAATATTCGACTGGCATTAATCTCCATAATTATGATTCCATTATCTATTTTTATTTCAAGAACAATCGTTGGAATCTCACAGAAATACTTTCAGGGAATGCAAAATGCGCTGGGGGATTTAAATGGTTATGTTCAGGAAAATATGACTGGATTCAGTATTTTAAAATTGTATGGACGAGAAAAACAGACCTTGGATGGATTTAAAAAAGTCAATGAAAATCTGCAAAACTACGGCTTTAAAGCGACGTTTATTTCTGGTTTAATGATGCCGCTCGTTCAGTTGACAGCATATGCGACATATATTGTTATCGCTGTGATGGGAAGCAGAGATGTTATTTTGGGAGTTATTGCTGTAGGACAGCTGCAGGCGATGATTCAGTATATTTGGCAGATTAGTCAGCCAATGGGGAATATTACTCAGCTTTCTGCTGCTTTACAGAGTGCTTCGGCAGCGACAGGACGTGTCTTTGAGATTCTGGATGAATCAGAGGAAGAACTTAACGATCATGATACAGCTCTTCCAGAGCCGGTTAAAGGAAACGTGACGTTTGAAAATGTCAGCTTTAGTTATGATCCTGCAAAGCCTTTGATAAGAGATCTGAATTTTGAAGTAAAAGCAGGACAGACCGTAGCGATTGTAGGTCCTACAGGTGCGGGTAAAACAACGCTGATTAATCTTTTGATGCGTTTTTATGATGTAAATGGAGGGGCAATCAAGCTTGATGGGATTGATACTAAAGCCATGAACCGCAGTGATGTCCGTTCAGTTTTTGGGATGGTACTGCAGGATGCATGGTTGTATGAAGGAACGATTGCAGACAATATACGCTTTGGAAAGCTGGATGCAACAGACTATGAAGTTGTTGATGCAGCAGAAACAGCGAATGTTGATCATTTTATCCGTACAATGCCGGATGGCTATGAAATGGAGATTAATGCCGAAGGAGACAATATTTCACTGGGACAAAAGCAGCTGTTGACTATTGCTCGGGCAGTGATTTCAGATCCAAAGGTATTGATTTTGGATGAAGCAACCAGTTCTGTGGATACTCGTCTGGAGGCGCTGATCCAAAAAGCAATGGATAAGGTTATGCAGGGACGAACCAGCTTTGTCATTGCACACAGGCTGTCTACTATTCGTGAAGCAGACCTGATTCTGGTGATGAATCAAGGAGAAATCATTGAAAAAGGAACCCACTATGAACTGCTGGAGAAGGGCGGCTTTTATGAAAAGCTCTATAACAGCCAGTTTGCTGAAGACGGGGACTATGATTGATAAATAAAAATGTTAAAGTATGAGATTCTTCGGCAGTTGAAAATAGTCAGCTGACGGGAATCTTTTTTTGCAGTTAAAGAGCAGTATAATTTTTTTGTAGTTGTAAAATCAGCAGTATCAAAAGTTATTGAGAAAGTAAATCCAACATTGTCTAGCTTCATTAGCTAGCTCTCTTTGGCAATAAGGCTCAAAAAATTATCGCTATAATCTCTCGAGCGCCTATTTCTTGAAAGCTGAACGAGCTCGTGAAGCACTTCTTATACAGCAGGTTTTCTGAATTTGCTATACTGGGGATAGAAAAGAGGAGATTGTATGACAAAAGAAAAAAGATTTATTGCAGCCAGTGCAGATGTCTGCGGCGATGTTCAGCTGGGTGAGAATAGCAGTATCTGGTATCAGGCGGTTTTAAGAGGGGATAATCAAACAATAACAATTGGCAGAGGCAGTAATATTCAGGATGGTTCAGTTATTCATGTTGATCCGAATTTTCCTGTTCGAATAGGTGAGTATGTTACCGTAGGGCACCAGTGTATGCTTCATGGCTGTGAAGTACAGGACGGAGCACTGCTAGGAATGGGCAGTATCTTATTGAATGGCTCTGTAATAGGAAAAAGCAGTTTAATCGGAGCAGGCTCGCTGGTAACAGAAGGAACGGTTATTCCAGAAGGTGTTTTGGCATTCGGGCGGCCGGCGAAGGTAATTCGTACTTTAACAGAAGAAGAGATTGCCAAAAATAAAGAAAATGCAGAATACTATATTAAACTGACTAGAGAGCATCAAGCCGGAAGCTATCCTAGAACAGTAAAATAGAAGAGCGGACTAATCGGTATTTTTTATGGGAGGTGCTAAAATAAGAGCAGAGGGGAGTGGAGAATAATGTTTTTAAAAATGACAGACGAGGCACAGGCAAAGCTGCAGTATAGAGGCGATGGAGAAATTCTTTTGGATATGAATGACGGCGTGGGAGAATACTCAAAAGTAGGCATTTGTTCATTGGACACCAGTTTCCGTTTTCTTATTATAGACAAGGACCAGTCAAAAAAAGATTATGATACAGTGATCGACAGTACGATAGGAGAAATTCCTGTCAAAGAGTATTCCAAACGATATCTTGATGAAGAAATGACACTGGAGTTGGATAAGCGACTGCAGGTGCTGAAATTGAACAGCTCCAGCGGATTACTGGACGGACATGTGGAAATTATGGATTTGCGCCCAGAGATTATGCGCAGTTAAACAGTAAAAAAAGAAGAATGACAGATGAGTTTGCCTGCCATTCTTCTTTTTATTTTGGTCTTTCTATATCAAAAATTTCTCCAAGTTCTGCATAGCTGCTGCCGGCCAGCCGTGCAATGGGGTGGAAATTTTCGGGAAGTACATACTCTTTTTCACTGTCAAATAATGCCTCATCAAAATAAAAATCTGTTACTTCTGCGACAATCAGATCAGTGATTGGTTTGCCTTCACGATTTTTCAGAGGAATATGCTGATAAAGTCTGGCCTCCATCCTTAAGCGTGCAGCTTTAATGGCCGGAACTGAAACGGAACGGCTGGGTGTTGTTTTGATCTGATTCATTGCCAGTTCACTTTGATCTGGAGGTAAAGAAGCTGCTGTCAGATTCATTTGTTCTACTATCTGTTGGTCAATCAGATGAATTACCATTTCTTCATTTTGCAAGATATTGCGGGCTGTATCCTTCATTGCTCCTTCTTTTCTCAAAATAGCCAGAGTCATTAAAGGGAGATCAGAAGATGCAGCATTAAAGAAGCTGAACGGTGCAGCATTGATAACGTTTGTCTGATTGTTCAATGTAGTAACCCAGGCAATCGGTCTGGGAATAATACTGCCGGATAGAAATTTATACTGCTGCTTCTTTGAAAGTTGCTTACTTGGAAAATGAAGCATGTGGCTTCCTCCTCGCTGTTTTCTGTAATTTTTATCTGTGCGTATTTGCATCTGACGTATCAAAAGGTCGTACAAACTCTTCAATTTCTTTTCGTCTTGGTTCTAAAAACGGAGGTAAGGATAATTTTTCTCCTGCATGCTCATAGGTTTCGTCTTCAAGAAATCCAGGACCATCTGTAGCAAGCTCAAACAATACATGAGGCGCTGCCATGAAGTATTCGGATTGGAAATAGAAACGTTCCACAAATCCGGAATTTGGGAATTTCAGCTGATTGATTCGATTGATCCAGAATTTCAGTGCGCTTTCATCGGCAACGCGCAATGCCAGGTGATGGACATTCCCGAAGCCCTGTGAAGCTTTTGGCAGGTCCTCCCGATGCTCCACAATGATACTGCCGCCATTACCGCCGTCGCCAACCTCAAAAAGATGAAAGCTGCCTTCCGTACCTGTTAACTGAAAATCCAATACATCAACTAAAACGGTTTGCATATGTTCAAAATTTTCAACGGTTACAAAAGCAGGCCCTAAGCCAATAATAGCATACTCTACCGGTACATCGGTATTTTTCCATGGAGTGCCGGGGGCTGTGCCATGATCATTTTCGTCTGAAATCAACTGATAACGCTGTTCATCAAAATCTTCAAATTCTACATATTTTCTGCCGAAGCGTTCCTGCAGTTCACCATGCTCCACCTTATGTTTGTTGAAGCGGTCAATCCAATAGCTTAATGCTTCATCATTCTTTACACGGAATGAAGTTTTTGAAATGGAATCTGTTCCTTTTGTTCCTTTGACAATTCCGGGAAAATCAAAAAAGGTCATATCTGTTCCGGCACTCCCTAAATCATCAGTAAAATATAAGTGATAGGTTTCAATATCATCCTGATTGATGGTTTTCTTTATTAAACGCAGACCTAAAATATCTGTAAAGAAGCGGTAAATTTTCTCAGCACTTGAAGTCATTGCAGTAACATGATGTAATCCTCTAATTTTTGTATCCATAGGTAAACCCTCCAAATGTATTTTTTTATTAAAAATAACGAACTTACTAAAAGTAAGTATAAGAGCTAACCTGAATAAAAGCAACTGATACGACTTTCTTTCGAGCTGATATCGTTCCTTAATGAAAAGTATGCTAGGATAAGAAAGAAAAAGGAGGGAAACCAATGAAATACGATACGATTTTATTTGATTTGGATGGTACACTGACAGACTCAGGAGAGGGTATTCTGAATTCTGTGACTTATGCACTGGAGAAAATGGAGATGGAAGTACCGAAACAGAGTGAATTATTTCCGTTTATAGGCCCACCTCTAAAAGAATCCTTTATAAAAAAATTTGAATTGACTGAAAAAGATGCTGATAAAGCTGTGCAGTATTATCGCGAGTATTTCAGAGAGAAAGGGCTTTTTGAAAATGTTGTGTATGAAGGAGTACAGGAACTGCTGGAAACATTGCGGGATAAAGGTTGTCAGCTGTACGTTGCTACCTCTAAGCCGGAAGAATTTGCCAGAAAAATTTTAGACTATTTTGACTTATCAGGCTATTTTAAAGAGATTTATGGGGCCAGTATGGACAGCAGCAGAACTAAAAAAGCAGATGTTATTCATTATGCTCTGGAAAATGGGATGATTGAGAGAAAAAGGGCTCTAATGATTGGCGACAGAGAGCACGACATTCTGGGAGCAGAAGAAAACGGGCTTCCCGGCTTAGGCGTGCTTTACGGCTATGGGGATGCAGAAGAATTGATGAAGGCTGGAACAATATACTTGGCAAAAACACCGCTGAAGATTTATGAGTGGCTGTCTCAAGCAGAATAAATCTTCAACGAAGCAGTTATATGAGTAACTAGGGCGTGTCTGAAAACTCAAGCGGCGAATATTTTGATGATTTATATAGAACTCATCGTCATAAATACTCGCTTATGAACCACATAAGCTGCGTTTTCTTCCTTGATTTCAACAAAAATCACTGAAAAATTCGAATGCCACTAACTTTTCAGACACGCCCTAATGTTTTGTCCGTACATTCATCCACTCTATTGCTGTTAAATAAGAGCAATCTGGTAGGAGAAAGTTCTCCTATCAAGAAATGATGGGAGCTATGTTTGAGTTAGTGAAAAACGAAAAGATTGAATGGTCAAGAATTTCCGAAGTGTCAAAGGGAAATAACAGCTGTTTTACAAGGATCGTTACAGCTGATTTGACTCGATTTAGCAGCTGTTTCTATAATTTTTATAGCTAGTTTGACTCCAGTTAGGGATGAAATCGGCATTTTTTGCCGAGTTGCTCCCGTGCTGGCTGCACGTTTCTTGGATTAAAAGCATCACTTAGGTTTAATTCGGTCAATACACTAGGGCGTGACTGAAAAAATTTACTTGTACGTTGCAAGCTTCTTCTGGAACGCTAATACATCCGTAAGCGAAACATTTTGCATTGCACAAAGCATTTTTAATTTTGTATGCTCATCTGTTGTCTGACTGTTACTTAAAAATAGATGAACAGGTTTGGGAATAGTAATATTCGAATCCATACCGAAGGATGCTAATTGTTCCATACTGGCATTTCCATAGGTAAGCAGAAAACGAGAAATACGATAAACAGCCAGTTCTTTGTTCTCCAGAAGCTGGTAGAGCTTTTGGTAATGATCAAACGTAAAATTCATAAAATGTGGAAGACTTTGCAGTAGGAGCAGTTCTGTAGGAATTCCTGCCAGTTTCTCTGAAAGCTCAACGATAATCTCCAGACTATTTTCCTGAGAAAAAATTTGATTGGAAATTGCAGTAAATTTCTGGTACCGAAACTCACTGGTCTTGTGCACTTGTATTTTTTGTATCTTTTCGTAATAATCTGTGGTATTCATTTGGAAATGCCCTCCGGACGGCTTTAAAAACTCGCAGTTTTTTTATAATAAATTTTGTCTCCTAAATGTAGAATTGTAGATTTTAATGAAAAAAGACCGGCTGTGTCAAGTTTGTATATGACTTTGCCAGTCTTTTTGTTGTATGCTCTTTATAGTAACGCCTTATCTAATGCTTCATTTAAGCGTTTCATCTGATCTTTACTGAAAATCAGAGAACCGCTGTCCCGCAGTTCGTCGGCATCCTCCTGTGTAATTTCTTCAGGATACATCTCAATTGATTCAATCAGCTGGTCAAATTCTTCGTCGGTAAATGTATAATCTTCATCTTCATAAAGCTCTCCATAGAGGTCATCGTAGTAACTTGAATCATCTGATCTTCCCATAGCAGAACCATAAATAGAGCTGATGATCGCATCAAATTCATCCGTAGTCAGAACATTCTTTTTAGAAGGCACACTAATTTTTTCAGTATTTTTTTGAGGAGTCATTTTCATGGACAGAGTCAAGTCCATATCTGTAGTTTCGTCTTTAATAACCATATTAAATTTATAAGACATCGCACTGCTCTTTGTGTTGATACTGAGTTCTACAGAAAGGTCTTCAAGTCCTTCTGAGAACATCTCCGTAATATCAACGGATGACTTATCTGTTTTTCCTGATTTGCTCTCTTCCAAAGATTCCATAATTACTTCTGCAATTTGAGTGATCTCTTTTTTAGTGAATATATGTGTAATTACATCGTCCTTTTTAGTAAAGGTCTTTTTATCAAATGACTCCATCAATTTACGCAGTTTATCCTGTAGTTCTTTATCGTTTACTGTGCCGGCAGCTGCAGCAACGTCAGAGCTGCTGGATGCACCATCGGTAAATTCTGAACCGATCTCACCAACATCAATATATTTGCCATCCAGTTTTTTTAGATCAGAAGCACTGATGTCAATCGGATACTGTAGTGCGTTGGCTATATCTACAGCACCTGAGAAAAAGCTTGCAGATAAATACATTTTCTCTTTTTGAATGACAAATTGTAATGGCAGTGTTTGACCCAAAGCGTTCAGGTTCATCTCCATTTCCATTGTTTCATCATCCTGATTCAAAGCATAACTGCCGTCAACTGTAATATTTTCCAACTGACTGACCATCATGGCAGTATAGGCACTGTCGTCTTCATCACTTGAAAAATCAATATTGTCAATGCTCATTTCAAATTTTGCAGCATTGAATGTACTCTGTTCTGTAGAATATAGTGCATCTACAAACTCTTTTTGCGGATCATTGCTGCAGCCGACCAATGTAAAAACAAAGGCAGCAGTTAGAATACCTAACCCAATTCTTTTTAGTTTCATTTTTAATTTCCTCCTTTTACAGTATCTCTATTTTACTAGCTATTTAAAGAAAATTATATCCTTTTTTTGAAATTATTTTTTTTAAGTCCTTCTTTACTTGAAGGTTTCTTCTAAAAATCAATAATTTGTGCGCTATCTCTCAAAGTTTTTGAGGAATTTTAGATAATTTGATGAGCGTAGCCCCTTACATTGCGGTATAATGGAATAACAGTACCTATTATGAAATGGAGGGGATTTTTATGTCAAAAACAATCATTGTTGGAGCAAATCATGCAGGGATAGCAGCGGCAAACACACTGTTGGACAACTACAAGGATCAGGAAGTCGTAATGATTGATCGGAACACAAACTTGAGTTATTTAGGGTGTGGAACAGCTCTTTGGGTAGGTCGTCAGATTGATTCTTATGAAAATCTTTTTTATACGAAGAAAGAAGAGTTTGAAGCTAAAGGTGCAACCATTCATATGGAAACAACGGTTGATAAAATTGATTTTGATAAAAAAGTTGTTTACTGTAAGAAAAAGGATGGATCAGAATTTGCTGAAACTTACGATAAAGTTATTTTGGCAACAGGCTCGGCACCTATTTCTCCCAATATTCCAGGAAAAGATTTAAAAAATGTTGAATTCTTAAAGCTTTTTCAGGATGGACAGACAGTAGATGCAGCTATGGCGCAATCTGAAATTAATACTGTTGCAGTCATTGGTGCAGGTTATATCGGAGTGGAAATTGCAGAAGCAGCGAAACGCCGTGGAAAAAATGTTCTTTTATTCGATGCAGAAGAACGGTGTCTGCCTAATTACTATGATAAATGGTTTACAGACGATATGGATAAGGTGCTGTCAGACAATGGGATTGAACTCCATTACAATGAACTGGCAAAAGAATATAAGGGGACAGACAAAGTAGAAGCAATTGTGACAGATAAAGGGGAATATCCGGTTGATCTGGTGATTAACGCAATTGGCTTTAAGCCAAATAATCAGCTTGGCAAAGATCATTTGAAGCTGTTTATCAATGGCGCATATTTGGTGGATAATCATCAGCAGACAAGTGATCCAGACGTATATGCTGTGGGAGACTGTGCAACTATTTATTCCAACGCAGTTCAAGATACAACGTATATTGCTTTGGCAACAAATGCGGTTCGTTCAGGCATTGTCGGTGCGCATAATGTTGCAGGCACACCTCTTGAAGCAATTGGTGTACAGGGCTCGAACGGAATTTCCATCTTCGGCTATAACATGGTATCTACAGGGCTGACTGTTCAGGAAGCTGAAAAAGCCGGATTTAAAGTGAAATATACAGAATTTGAAGATACACAAAAACCAGGATTTATGTCAGAAAACAATACAGTGAAAATCCGTATCGTTTATGAAGAAGAATCCCGTCGAGTAGTTGGTGCCCAAATGGCCTCTTACACAGACATTTCAATGGGAATTCATATGTTCTCGCTGGCGGTGGAGGAAAGTGTAACAATTGATAAGCTGAAATTGTTGGATATCTTCTTCCTGCCGCACTTTAATCAACCATACAACTATATTACAATGGCGGCATTAAGTGCTGAATAAGGGATAATGATCGGTTATTTAACAAGACAGGGAGAGTAATTTTCCTATCTTGTTTTTTTTTCATCTAAAATTGTAAAAGAATTATAAGTTATCAGACAATTTTCTAAAAAAGTTTAATTTTTAAAGACTTTCATGTATAATGGTTGGAGTTAATAGAAGTTATGTAGAAAGTAAGGAGGATTAATTTTGGCAAACGATAACCAAAATAATCAAGATCATTCTGATTCTTCCTTCAAAGAGCAGATTCTACGCTCGATGAGAGTTGACGGCAGTGAGGATGATCACATGTCTTCTTCTGGAAATGAATATCAGAATCAGAGTGAGGAGCATTCTCAAGTAAATACCTCTGGCTCATCTGATTGGGAGTCTAATCAACAAGAAGCTCCTCAAAGCTATTCAAGAGTAGAAGCTTCACAGGGATTTGAGCAACAACCAATAAATAACAGTAATGACGATGAGCAGCATCGTACTTCTGAAAATAAAGACAATAGAGCGGATTCTTTCAAACGCACCCGGAAAAAAGAAGATCGCCTAGTAAATCGTATTGTGCTGCTGGTAATTTCTGTTTTGATTTTAGTGATTGCAATTTTTGGATTTACCTTCTATAAATATGTAGATGAGGGGCTGCAGCCATTAGATAAAAACGACAATAATCTAGTACAGGTCTATATTCCAGCTGGTTCTTCAAATAAGCAAATTGCTGCTATTCTTGAGGAAAATAAAGTAATTAAAAGCGGAATGGTTTTTAACTACTATATTAAGTTTAAGAATTTAGCAGATTTTCAGGCCGGTTATTATCAAATGTCTCCAAATATGACATTGGATGAAGTAGGCGGATTGCTTAGAGAAGGCGGAACAGCGGAACCAATGCAGATCGCTGACGGGAAAGTAACTGTTCCTGAAGGATACGATATTGATAAAATCGGAGATGCAATAAAAGAAAATACTGATTACAAAAAAGATGATTTTATTGCATTGATGCAGAACGAAGACTACTTCAATGCAATGCTTGCCAAATATCCGGATTTGCTTGGAAGTGCAGCAGAAGCAGAAGGTGTAAGATATCGGCTGGAAGGATACCTGTTCCCAGCAACCTATGATTACTATAAAGACGTATCCTTGGAAGACTTTGTAGATCAGATGATTGCAAAAACAGACAGTGTAATTGGCGAATATGCAGCAGCAGTTAATGCAAAAGGAATGACCAATCAGCAAGTTCTGACATTGGCTTCCTTGGTTGAAAAAGAAGGGGTGGAGGAAAGCGATCGCAGAAAAATTGCTCAGGTCTTCTTTAACCGGATTGCAGCCAATATGCCTTTACAGTCAGATATTTCTATTCTCTATGCTTTAGGAGAACATAAAGAGTTAGTGACCTACAAAGATCTTGAAGTAGATTCGCCATACAACCTGTATAGAAATACCGGATATGGTCCAGGACCAATGGATAGTCCAAGTGAACAGGCAATAGCAGCAGTACTGAACCCGGAAGAAAACAGCTATTTTTATTTTGTAGCAGATATAAAAACCGGAAAAGTTTATTTTGCAGAAACCTATGAAGAACATCAGGAATTCGTAGACAAATATGTAAACAACAGTACCGAAAAAAGTGATTAATTCAAGATTTGGAGTAATATTTTACGAGTCAGACTATTATGGTGTGGCTCGTTTCGCTTTGGTATATTTATGAAAGCGTTAGAATGTTTAAGTAACGAAAATTAAAAAATTAATGGATTCTTATTTACAATTTTAGAAAACCGTGGTAATCTTTTGTGGATTACTGATAACCCCCATATTTTGGGGGAACACAGAATGGTACATGATAGATTGTAGTAAGTTCGTAAGGGAGAATTATTATGGTAGAAAAAGTATTTCCTATGACGCTTGAAGGAAAAGAGAAATTAGAGCAGGAGTTGGAGGAATTAAAAACAGTTAAACGAAAAGAAATTGTTGAGCGTATTAAAATTGCGCGCAGCTTCGGTGACCTGTCTGAGAACTCTGAATATGAATCTGCAAAGGATGAACAAGCCTTTGTAGAGGGAAGAATTACAACGCTGGAAAATATGATTCGTTTTGCAGAGATCATTGACAACGATGGCGTTGATTCTGATGAAGTATCTATTGGTAAAACAGTCACATTTATTGAATTGCCTGATGGAGAAGAAGAAGAATATACGATTGTCGGAAGTGCTGAGGCAGATCCTTTTTCTGGAAAAATTTCAAATGATTCACCAATTGCACAGGCATTGATTGGAAAATATCTGGGAGACGAAGTCACAATTTCGACTCCGGGTGGAGATATGCAAGTCAAGATCACAAAAGTGAGCTAGGAGATTATGTTTAGAGGTAGTGACAAAGCTTCTTCATGCGACGAGAAATCGCAGGAGCAAATGTCTACATGCGACGAGTAACCGCAGGAGCAAGTTCTTTGTGCGACGAGTAACCGCAGGAGCAAGTTCTTTGTGCGACGAGTAATCGCAGGAGCAGAAGTGTTCCTCCTCAAGAACCAAGTAGGTAACATGCATCATCTACTCTGACAAGTCAATCGTAGTGATTTATGTCAATAAGTCGGAATATACGAAAATTGTCAAGGAACACTATTTATAAAATGAATAGCTGTGGATTGATATCTACTTGGAGCTTTCCGTATTTTTGAGAGTATTCGACTTATTTCCGAGATACCAGTTCTACTTTGCCACTTCTGCTTATATTTGTACTTTAGCAGAATGGTATGCGTAGTTTCGATAAGTATTCCTTGAATGAAACTAGCTCACTTGATGTAGTAGAACTGTATGCGTAGAAGAACTGCTGTCTCTACGAGTCTAACGGTTCTCAAGACAAAACAATACACTACACTTCATTTCGATCTCATCAATTTCTAAATGGCAAAGCCACTAAGAATTGAAGGACTTCGTTTCGATCCTCGAAGCATGTCTGAAGGACATGTAAGAACGTGTTCCTACGTTTCTTACAAATGCTCGGATCATACAAAGATTGGAACACTGTTTACTCAGCTTTAGGGGACTTAGGCATACTTATGTCATAGTCCCTTTTGGTTTATATTAAATTAGCCTATGGGATATTTTTTGTCTTATTATTTTAGCGGTCTTATGTTCATTGTTAGTGCACATTGGTGCAACTCATCAATAGTCATAAAATACAGAGTTATAAATTGCAGCGTAGAAAAGCGTGATTGAATATTGGTCTGAGTGTTTGAAGCAGCAGGGTAAAATTTTGAAAAGTCCTCTATTCTGCTTATATTCAGTTAAAATTCGGGCTAAAGACCTATAGTAAAATCCTTCCAAAGCAACTACTATTAAAGTTGAATTAAAGATATACTGTTGATAGAAAGGGGGAAAATAAAATGAATAACCCATGGAGATCCTTTATTCTGGTAGAAGCATTGCTGTTTGTCTTTGCTCTATGGCAGATTATACATAATACACCACTTCTTATTTTACTGATATTGGGTGTTTTAAGTGTCTTTTTTTCAGCAAGAAGAAGAGGGCATAAAAGCGGACTCATCAATTTTGTTTTAGTTACGGGAATCATCCTAATTTTCATTAGTCTGATTAACAGTCCGGCAGTGTGGTTGATGGTGGTTTTCGCCATTCTTTTTATTGGACTCAGAGGTGTGGAGATTTCAGGAATTGACCTTACTCAGCGGGCACCGTGGAAGAAAAAGCAAATGATGATTATCGAAACAACTAATGTTGAAAGTAAAAACGGCCGCAGGTTCAAACGGCCTTGGTTTGCCAATGAACGGATTGGCAGTAACGTGTACGAATGGGATGATATAAACATAGATATTCTCTCCGGAGATACAATTATTGATTTAGGTAACACATTATTGCCGAAAGACGATAACGTCATTATAGTAAGAAAAGGATTTGGACGCACCCGAGTTCTAGTTCCTCTTGGTGTAGATATCCTGTTGGAACATTCAACCTTTTTGGGGAATGTAACATTTGAGAATGAAAAATATCATCTGAAAAACGAATCTCTGAAAGTATACAGCGACAGTTACGACAGCAATCCAAGACGCTTGAAAATCCTTACAAATACCTTGGTGGGGGATGTTGAGGTGATTCGTGTATGATGGCTGGGAAAATCTCCAGACAGATGATTGCGCTGTATACAGCGTTCAGTACTTTTTTAGTCGTACTTTTTACCCTATATTCATATCTTTATTCCATCAACCAAAAAGACTGGTTGATGGAGCTTTTCCGTAGAAAGGTATTCTATATTCCGATTTTTTTCCATATTTTGCTGATTTCTCTGCTGGTGGGACTGTTGACTTTTGTGTTAATCACTATTGTTCAGAAGGCACAATATGGTAGAATTGAAGAAAAGCTGCGTTTGCTGGTAGCAGGAAATTATGATAGTCCGCTGTTGGTAAAACAGATTGCTCATGCAGAGAATGACAGCTATATTGGTGATATTGATGATGATATTCGAAAAGTTCGTGAAAAGCTGGTTGATATGTCAAAAGAGCTGCAACAGCTTAACAGTCGGCCTCAACTGGTAGATGGAGAGACCAGAGAAGAAATTCTGGAAGCAGAACGTCATAGACTGGCAAGGGAATTACACGATTCAGTCAGTCAGCAATTATTTGGTGCAATGATGATGATTTCTGCATTGAATGAACAGGCACAAAAGAACGGCACATCAGAAGCAGTAAAAAAACAAATGGCAATTGTCGGCGATGTGATTAATGCTTCTCAATCTGAAATGAGAGCATTGCTGCTCCATTTGAGACCAGTGAACCTTGAAGGAAAGAGCTTGAAAAAAGGAATTGAACAACTGCTTACAGAACTGAAGACCAAAATTAAAATTGAACTGACATGGGATGTTGAAGATGTTTGTTTGAATAACAATATTGAGGATCATCTGTTTCGGATTGTTCAGGAGCTTTTATCGAATACACTGCGTCATGCGAAAGCCAAGGAACTGGAAGTCTATCTGCATCAGGTAGGTGAAAACGTTTTGTTGAGATTAGTGGATGACGGTGTCGGTTTTGATATGAATGAAAATGAGAATAAGGCCGGAAGCTATGGGCTAAAGAACATTCGCGAACGTGTTGCCGGTATGGGCGGCATAATAAAAATTATCAGCTTTAAAGGACAGGGAACAAGCGTGGAGATTAAGGTACCCGTTATTAAGGAGGAACTTGCAGATGATCAAAGTAATGTTGGTAGATGACCATGAAATGGTGCGTTTAGGTGTTTCTTCCTACTTATCTATTCAAGAGGATATTGAAGTGATTGGTGAGGCGGAGAATGGAAAAATCGGTTACGAAAAAGCATTGGAACTGAGGCCGGATGTAATCTTAATGGATCTGGTCATGGACGAAATGGATGGAATCGAATCAACAAAAGCAATTTTAAAAGACTGGCCGAAAGCCAAAATTATTATTGTCACCAGTTTTATAGATGACGAGAAGGTTTATCCTGCTATTGAAGCCGGAGCAGCCGGATATCTCCTGAAAACATCAACAGCGCATGAGATTGCAGATGCCATTCGAGCGACATTCCGCGGTGAGCGTGTATTGGAACCGGAAGTAACAACAAAAATGATGGAGCGGCTGATAAAAAAACAAGAGCCGGTGTTACATGATGATCTGACGAATCGTGAATTTGAAATTTTATTGCTGATTGCGAAAGGTAAAAGTAATCAGGAAATTGCGGATGAGCTGTTTATTACACTGAAAACAGTAAAAACCCATGTTTCCAATATTCTGGCCAAACTAGACGTGGATGACCGGACACAAGCAACCATTTATGCATTCCAACATCAGCTGACAAAATAATATCTTAAGAGGATTTGTTTTAGACTGTTTAAAAGCAATTTTGCAGTGACAATGAGTAATCATTAGCTGCTGTACATAGGGTAAATCTATTATTAGGAGCAGACGACAATCATGAAACAAAATTTTGCAGTAATTGGGTTAGGGCGATTTGGCGGCAGTATCTGTCAGACTTTGGTGGAATCCGGTCAAGAGGTATTGGCTATTGATAGTAATGAAGACCGTGTAAACGAATATATGAATATTGCAACACATGCTGTTGTTGCTAATGCGCAGGATGAAATGACCTTGCGTTCATTGGGGATTCGAAACTTTGACCATGTTATTGTTGCAATTGGTGAAGATATTCAGGCGAGCATTCTCGTGACCCTTATGGTGAAGGAACTGGGCGTAGCCAATGTTCTTGCCAAGGCAGTGAATTCCTATCATGCACGCGTTTTGGAAAAAATCGGCGCTGATACTGTTGTTCATCCGGAACGGGATATGGGAATCCGGTTAGCACATAAGCTTGTTTCAAGAAATATACTGGACTATATTGATCTTTCCAATGAATTTTCTTTGGCAGAAGTTCATGTGTCAAATCCAAAATTTTATAATAAGACCCTAGCTGAATTAAATTTTCGTCAAAGGTTTGGTTTAACTGTGGTTGCAATACGACGTTCACAAACAGAAGTCATTGCATCTCCGGCTGCAGAAGAAATCGTTCAGGAAAATGATAATCTACTAGTAATCGGCAACACTGCTGATGTGGATTTACTGGATGAAAAAATGAGTCAATAAGCACTTTCTGTTAGGAAACAATCCCTTCTATGCTACAATGTTCAGGTAGGGAGGGAATAGAGATGAAATTAACTGTTACACCGCAAGCTCAGCAGTGGTTTGAGGAAGAAATTGATCTTGAATCCGGAAAAGGCATTCGTTTTTATGGAAAGGTTTATGGGAAAACGGATGTTCATGAAGGATTTTCAGTAGGATTATCTGTGGAAGCTCCTGAAACACCTCTGGTTGAGACAGATGTAGAGGGGCGCCGTTATTTTGTAGAGGAGTCGGATGACTGGTTTTTCAAGGGCTATGATCTGGTTGTTGATTATGATGAGAAGCTGGATGAGCCAAAATATTTATTTGAAAAGAACAAAGACTTTAACGTGTAAAAAGAGGTTGTGACAAATACTCATGAGGGCTATCGCCCACACCAAACAGAATGAAAATAAAAAACGATCAACCTACATGCTATTTCCTGTCATACTAAAGAGGACAGAAGAGCTTGTAGGTCGATCGCTTATTGAGGTTCTTCTCCAAGTTAACCTTGAGGGACAAACTAGATCGTTCTACTTATTTGCTCCTGCGGTTACTCGTCGCACAAAAAGCTTGCTCCTGCGGTTACTCGTCGCACAAAAAGCTTGCTCCTGCGGTTACTCGTTGCACAAAAAGATCTGCACCGATCATTAGGTTACAGAACCTGCGTATAAGAAGTGTTCTGCCTCAAGAACCAAGTAGGTAACATGCATCAGCTACTCTGACAAGTCAATCGTAGTGATTTATGTCAATAAGTCGGAATATCCGAAAATTGTCAAGGAACACTATTTATAAAATGAATAGCTGTGAATGGATACCTTCATGAAGCTACTCATATTTTCAGTATCGTTCGACTTATTTCCGAGATGTTGTCTGCGATTACTTGGCACAGTTTAGGACCGACAAGTGCTAGTTCTACTTTGCCACTTCTGCTTATATTCGTACTTTAGCAGAATGGTATGTGTAGTTTCGGTAAGTATTCCTTGAATGAAACTAGCTCACTTGATGTAGTAGAACTGTATGCGTAGCGGAGCGTAGAAGAACTGCTGTCTCTACGAGACTAACGATTCTCGAGACAAAACATTACACTGTATCCGTTTTTCTGCATCCTCGGTTCTCACTACACTACACTTCGTTTCGATCTCATCAATTTCTAAATGTCAGAGCCATTAAGAATTGAAGGACTTCGTTTCGATCTCATCAATTTCTAAACGGCAGAGCCGCTAAGAATTGAAGATTCGTTCCGATCCTCGAAGCATGGAGGGGCTTTGTTCCTACGCTTCTACGAATGCTCGTCACATGTCTGAAGGGCAAGTAAGAATGCTCGGATCATACAAAGACTGGAACACTGTTTATGTGGATTTGGGGGTCTCAGACATACTAATGTCACAGGCCCTTTTTGTGTATATGTATCTATTTCCACCTACTCAGCCAGCCATAAATGTATTTACTTTTTCTTCATATTTTTCCAGCAGGCTGGATAGAAGAATGGCCTGATAATTCTCCATTTCATTTAAGGCAATCAGTTTAAAGTTACCCTTTCTTCGTGTATTCTTTGATAAAAGCAAGGGAGAGGTGGCTATGTAAAAATCATATTCCTCCTTTGCAGAGGACGTAATTAGTTCGGCTTGAACAAAAGGAATCTTGGCTAAAAATCTAGAAAGGGATTGTGAGACCATCGCATTCTGAAAAAGAATGACGCCTACATGCAGCTGATGATTATTTTTACTCTTTTCATAGAAAGGCAGTAAAAATAATGTACAACTGTAAACTAAATGATTCAAACAATTATTAATCCA
This sequence comes from Enterococcus sp. CWB-B31, assembly GCF_020567645.1. Taxonomy (NCBI): domain Bacteria; kingdom Bacillati; phylum Bacillota; class Bacilli; order Lactobacillales; family Enterococcaceae; genus Enterococcus; species Enterococcus sp. CWB-B31. Next base: position 42,959 of record NZ_JAJDJW010000005.1, on the reverse strand, counting down.
AACATACTGAGACCTTTGGGAAGCCTTCACTAAATAATCTTGAATCTTTTCGTACAATGGATCAAACAGCGGATGATTCCTCTTGAAAAGTTCATAGGAAAAGTCAACTGATAAGGGCAGTGAAGCTTCACGACTGGCGTGATTTAGGAATGTTGTGAAAATATTAGCGTGTAATAAGTCCGATTCCTCTTCACTTAGAGTTATTCCATCAAGGAACCCCATATAAAATGTTTGAAATTGATTGATTAGCTCACCTAACGGATGGTGATTATCAAGCATATAAGATTTTACATAGGTGAGTCGTGGATCATTAGCGTGCAAGAACGGGTTCCAGTAAAACAGCATGTACGACAGAAAATCACGTTCTCTTAAACGATGTTTTTCTGTAACGCCACGTACCCTCAGTTCCTCTAAAAAAGAGAAATTTGTTTCCGGATAAATCAGCTGATCAAATGGTGTCACTCCCAAATAGAAGCCTTTTTCTATACGCAGGCGATTGATTGAGATTAATAAAAACCATTGTCTAGGTTCAACATAAGTCATCCATTGTTTGTCTTCAGAATCAAATAATTCAAGTCCACGTCTTTCTTCATTTAAAACGGTGAAAAAATCTTCTCCAAAAGAAGTCAGCCAAAAAAAGTTAAAATAGAGGATACGAATGGTTGCTTCATTTCCTGTTATTTTCATTTTTGAGCAGTTGATATTGATATCGAACTTTTTAATATAGCTAATGAGCGGCTGCAGTTTTCTCAGGGCAGAGGCACGGCTTATGAAATTTTTTTCACAAAAATCTTCAAGCCGATAATTCTTTTCAAAAAGTGAAGCAAATAAAAATTTATACGCAATGCTTTTCTGAAATAGGTACTGTTCATAAGAAATTTGAATAAGCGCTTCTTTTTCTATCATGATTTTTCCTTCATCAGTCAATAAAGCTATATTAGATTGTTGATTTAGATCATCGTTCATTTCAGCGAACAAGGATACTAGTCTGGCGTATGAAAGTTCAGTAAATTGTTTGAAGTGGCGAGTGGAATAAATACCATCATCCAATTCCAACAACTGATGAAACATGGATAACTTTTTTCGAGCGAAGTCATCTAAAGCAATCGTTTCTAGCATAATTATCTCCTTTGCGGTGAAGTTGGGTAGTTAAAAATTTTTCCGACCCTATTAACAACATAATAAACAGGGAAAATCAGAATTACAAGAGAATTTTTGAATATTTATGTTTTTTTATAAATAAAAAATCTAGAAAATGTTCGGTTATTTTAAATTTTATTGCTAGTTATCTTTATTTCAATAAAAGGTAGTCTGTTATTTAATGCCCGTTGTTCGGGAAAAGCATAATATGATATAATTAGGAAACAGAAATTCAGTGGGAGGAAAAAGGATGATATCAATTGTTGTTCCTTGTTACAATGAGGAGGAAGCAATTCCTTCTTTTTTTAAAGAGGTAGAAAATATTAGAGAACAGCTCACGCATGAGATTGAATATATATTTGTCAATGATGGGTCCAAAGATCGTACGCTTGCTTGTCTGAGAGCGTTGCATAAGCAATATCCTGACCGAGTGAGATATTTGTCTTTTTCGAGAAATTTTGGGAAAGAGGCGGGGTTGTTTGCAGGATTGCAGGCTGCAAAAGGAGACTTAATTACAGTGATGGATGCAGACCTTCAGGATCCTCCGGATTTGCTGCCGCAGATGGTTCAGATGATTGAAACGGAAGATATTGACTGTGTTGGAACCAGAAGAACAACAAGAGATGGAGAGCCGGCAATTCGAAGCTTTTTTGCCCGACTATTTTATAAGCTGATTAATAGAATCGGTGAGACGGAGATGGTAGACGGTGCCAGAGATTTTCGTCTGATGACGAGACAGATGGTTGACAGTATTTTGGAATTAACGGAGTACAATCGTTTTTCAAAAGGGATTTTCAGTTGGGTTGGCTATAATACAAAGTATTTATCTTACGAAAATAGAGAACGGGTGGCTGGAGAAACAACATGGTCATTTTGGAGCCTGTTAAGTTATTCGATTGATGGAATCATCAATTTTTCTGAGGTGCCTTTAAATATCGCCTCTTACATTGGGGCATTTTCCTGTATTGGTTCAGTTATTACGATGATGGTTATTTTATTTCGAACATTGATATATGGCGATCCAACAAGTGGCTGGCCTTCCATGGTTTGTATCTTTCTTTTTGTTGGAGGACTGCAGCTTTTATGCTTAGGTATCATCGGTAAATATATCGGAAAAATATTTATGGAAACAAAAAAACGACCGGTCTTTATTGTTAAAGAGACGGAAAAGGATAATGATAAATAAAGAGGTAAGGACAGAAGTGTTCAGCTCCAAGCACTCAGCAGGTAACATGCATCATCTACTCTGACAAGTCAATTGTAGTGATTTATGACAACAAGTCGGAATATCCGAAAATTGTCAAGGAACACTATTCATAAAATGAATAGCTGTGAATTGATACCTACTTGGTTCTTGGGGCAGAAGACTTCTGCTCCTGCGGTTACTCGTCGCACGAAAAGCTTGCTCCTGCGGTTACTCGTCGCACGAAGAACTCTGCTCCTGCATTTACCCGTCTCACTGGGAAGCTCTTAAATATGCCGAGTAACCGCAGTCAACAAAAAAGCTTTTTACCTCTGTTCTGCCATGTACTTAAATTTTTCAAAAGTTCTAAGTCTGGGAATTATTTCTAACCAGACTTGTTTTAAGTTCAAAAAAGTTTAATTTTCTTGTATTTAATAGCCTTTTTCAAGGTTGATCTGATTCTTTTTCAACTTGCCTGTTTCAACGAAACTCGTAAGATTCGTTAGGAATATGTCCGTCAGCTTCTGTTTAAACTTCGGTGTGATTCCTGATGTATGAGAGGTAATCAGAACGTTATCCATTGTCCAGAATGGGTGGTTATCGGGCAGCGGTTCCTTCTCGAAAACGTCTAATGCTGCAAAACTGATCTGGTTGCTCTGAAGAGCATTAACGAGTGCTTCTGTTTTAACAGATGGTCCTCGACCGACATTCACAAAAATGGTACCCTTTTTCATTGCCTGAAACATTTCTTCGTCATATAAATGATATGTTTTGTTTGTGAGAGGGAGGATGTTTACAACAATATCCATATCTTTGACAATTTTACTTAGATTTTTTTGCGAGTAGCATTCCGAAAAGCCAGAAGCAGGATGTCCGGTCGAATTAATACCGTATGTCCTTATTTTCATAGCTTGAGCGAAGGACGCCAGCTGCTGCCCAATCTGTCCGGTTCCGACAATCAGCATATTTTGTTCAGATAACTGTTTGAATTCACCCTCCCGATTTGTCCAAGAGTTAGCCTTGATGGCTCTTCGCAGACCTCTGAATTCAGCTAACAGAACGCCAAGTACATGCTCAGCAATCGAGATTTTATGAATCCCGCTGGCGTTCGACAGAAGAATCTCATTTTCCGAAAATGTCTGGAGATCTAAAGAATCAACGCCAGCGGAAATAGACTGTACCCATTTTAGTCTACTGTTTGGATTTTTTAACAGCTCTGGTCCAAATGAATGATTCCAGCCAAGCATGATGACAATGTCTTCTTTATTGAATGATGTGTCTTCGTCAGTAGAATCAATGACTAAATAATCGTTACTGACTGCTTTGATTTGCTCAATCTGTTCCGGTTTTAATTTTTCCTGTAAATAGATAACAGGTTTTGTCATATGAATCAGCTCCTCTAAGCTACAATTGTATCAAAGATTGAGGAGAACAAAAAGAAATGAGATTTACATCCAGTATAGACATAAACCTCATTCATTTTTTTAGATTTCTTCTCCGCGTGCATATGCTGCAGCAAGCAGATCTACTTCTTTTTTCAATTCTTCAACCATGATTTCTTCTGGAACGGTTCGAATAATTTTTCCTTTTTTAAAGAGCATACCTTTTCCCTGTCCGCCGGCAATCCCAATGTCCGCTTCGCGGGCTTCTCCGGGACCATTCACGGCACATCCCAAAACAGCAACTTTAATCGGCGCTTTAATTTTTTCTATATACGCTTCAATTTCATTTGCGATAGGAATCAGATCGATTTCAATTCGTCCGCAGGTAGGGCAGGAAATCAATGTGGCTGCATTACTGGCCAGACCAAATGCCTTCAATACTTCGCGGGCAACTTTGATCTCTTCAACAGGATTTGCTGAAAGAGACACACGACAGGTATTTCCAATACCACGGGAAAGCAGTGCGCCGAGACCGGCAGCTGATTTGATTCCGCCTGAAAATTGGGTGCCGGCTTCAGTAATGCCCAAATGTAAAGGATAGTCAAAGCTTTCAGCAGCAAGGCTGTACGCTTCAATGGCAAGATTTACGTCGCTGGCTTTCAATGAAACAATAATATCGTAAAAGTCCACATCTTCCAGAATTTGAATATGTTCTTTTGCACTGGCAACCATTGCTTCAGCAGTTGGGTAACCATATTGCTGAAGAAACTTCTTCTCCAGTGAACCAGCGTTAACACCAATTCGAATAGGGATTCCTTTGGCTTTGCAGGCAGTTACAACTTTTTCCACTCGATCTTTTCGACCGATATTTCCAGGGTTGATTCGAATTTTATCAACGCCTTGTTCAATGGCTTTTAAGGCTAAACGATAATCAAAATGAATGTCAGCGACTAAAGGAATATGAATCTGTTCCTTAATAGCTTGTAATGAGTTGGCTGCAGCTTCATCTGGAACTGCTACACGAACGATCTGACAGCCGGCCTCTTCCAGTTCCAAAATTTGGGCAACAGTTCCTTCAATATCGTGTGTTTTCGTTGTACACATACTCTGAATGAATAATTCATTACTTCCGCCAATTGTTAAATCCCCTACTTTTATCGGACGTGTATCTTTTCGATGGGTAATCTTGCTCATTTTGTTTTCTCCTTTGCTGTTCCAAAAGCTGAATTAATTTTCTGCAGCCAGAGTTTTTTTCTGTTAAGTGTTTATTCAGAAATGAAAAACAGAGGCTGTCTTTATGTCGAAATTTTTGTCTGTTCAATACTTCAGTAATAAATGCATGAAATAGTAGTTTATTTTCTAATAAACTATACTATCATATTCTGCAGAAAGAAGTGCTATAAAAATGTTTAAAAAATTGCTAAGAATAGGAAAAGATTGATAACTCAACTTTTTGAACGAAATAAACAAGATGTATATAAGCAGCTTTAAACACCGTCAATTAAAATTTGGCTAGATTATCTTTAACCGAACTACCTTATTCAATTAAGCGTTGAGCAAAAAAACGATCGTTAAATACAATATAGTGAAATTTCCTTGTGACTTGCAGGCAATTACTTTGAAGGTTGCTGTCAAATTTGATATGCTTAGTGATGTAGAGAATTTAAAACATTGATTTTGGAGGAGATTTGCCATGACTTACACTTTACCTGATTTACCTTATGCTTATGATGCATTGGAACCAAATATCGATTCAGAAACAATGCATTTGCATCATGATAAACATCATAATACTTACGTAACAAACTTAAATGCTGCGATTGAAAAATATCCTGAACTTGGTGAAAAATCTGTAGAAGAATTAATCGCTGCAATTGACAGTATTCCTGAAGATATCCGTACAGCTGTTAGAAACAACGGCGGCGGACATGCGAACCATTCATTCTTCTGGGAAATTATGAGTCCAAATGGCGGCGGTGAGCCGACTGGTGCGATTAAAGATGCAATTGATGAGGCTTTTGGAAGCTTTGATACGTTTAAAGAAGAATTCAAGGCAGCTGCTACAGGACGTTTTGGTTCTGGTTGGGCTTGGCTGGTTGTTAATAACGGCAAGCTTGAAATTATGTCTACACCAAATCAAGATTCTCCTTTAATGGAAGGCAAAACTCCTGTTTTAGGATTGGACGTTTGGGAACATGCATATTACTTGAAATATAAAAATGTACGCCCGGATTATATTGCGGCATTCTGGAATGTTATAAATTGGGACAAAATAAACAAATATTTTACAAAATAATTACAAATTTAAGACAAAAGTGTAATGATCATAAAAAAGAGAGAATCAGTAAAGAAATTACTGTTCTCCTCTTTTTTTTTATGGCATACTAGTAATTAGAGTGTAATTTTAAGAGGGAGGCTTCTTTAAATGGATGTTACTTTACAGAAAGTTCATGGTTCTGAAAATGATTTTTTTATCTTGGATGAAATAGATTTGCCGGAGCCATTGGTTCATACAGAAGTTGATCAGTTGAGGAAATCACTATGTGATCGGAATAACGGACTATTGGGCGGCGCAGATGGCATTCTGTTTGTTGGGAAAGTAAACAAAGGTACAAGTCTGGCGAAAATGCGGGTCATTAACAGTGATGGCAGTGAAGCGAGTATGTGCGGGAACGGTCTGAGAACGGTAGCAAGATATTTGACTGAAAAGTACAATCAGGAATATTTTACAGTTGAGACGATGTTTGCAGAATTAAAAGTCGGAAGAACAGATGACTTTTCAAAAGATGTTCCTGCTTATCAAGTGGAGATCTCTCCAGTCAGCTTTGAGAAAGAAGCTGTTCCCATGAATTATTCTCAGCAGACAGTAATTGATGAAATTATTCCGGAGCTGTCAAAAACAATCAAATTTTCTGTGGTATCAGTTCCAAATCCCCACATGATCGCATTTGTAGATCATGAGGAATTGGAAAACGGAGAGCTGGAAAGAATAGCTGCATATGTAAATGGAACAAATCCGATATTTCCCGATGGCATCAATGTCAGCTTCGTTGAAATTTTGAGAGAAAATGAATTGTTTGTGCGTACATTTGAACGAGGTGTCGGACTGACAAGTGCCTGCGGAACAGCGATGTGCGCCAGCAGTTTGATGTATACACTGCTTTATACGAAAATATTTTACCAGAGAATTACGGTGAGAAATGCAGGCGGGCTGGTTAAGACGGTTGTTCATGAAAACAGTGACGGCGGATACTGGATGGAATTAATAGGTAATGCAACGATTACGCATTATATTAAAGGTTCCATTGCTGATTTCATGTATAGGGATTTCGAGAAGCTTATGATTGAAGAAACCAGGGAGCAGGAAGCTTACAAAGAGTTTTTAGCGCAAAACTAATTTTTATTGGAACAACAAGGTATTTCGGCGAATAGTTTGTTGTTCATTTATTTATAAATATACTATTTTAATGTATCATCAGGAGGAAATAATGGAAGAGATAATAAGTTTACAAGATATCTTTAGAATTTTACAAAAACGACTGTTATTAATTATTTTTTGCATGGTTGTTGGTATCAGTGCCGCAGGTGTATTAACCTTTTTAGTGATTACGCCAAAATACAGTTCACAAGCACAGCTGATTGTACGGCTTCCACAAAGTGAAGCGACCAATGTCAATGATATTAATGCCAACCTGCAGATGATTAATACATATAAAGATCTGATTACCAGTGATACAGTCATAAATGTAGTTCAGCAAAAAATCAAAGAGGAATACAATCAGGATGTTTCGATTTCAGAATTGAAAAATAGTCTGTCGGTAAAACAATCTCAGAATTCTCAGATGTTTTCCATCAGTTCGACCACAGATAATCCTATTTTATCCGAACGTATTGCAAATCAGATCACTGCTGTTTTTCAGGAAACTGCGCACAATACACTAAGTGTTGACAAGATATCGGTGATTTCAAATGCATCGGCAAATACAACTCCTGTTTCTCCGAATAATAAGTTGAACTTGGTCATCGGTTTAGTTGGCGGTTTGATGCTGGGGATATTGTTCGCATTTATTATGGAATTCTTTGATAGAACATTGAAGGATGAAGCGTTTATCACAGAAGACCTGGGGCTGCCTCTTTTAGGTGCCGTACAAAATATGACGTCGAAAGAATTGAATGTAAGAATTGCAAGAGCCGCTGTTAATTCCGACTATCAGAATGCAGAATACAGGGAGTTCAGTGAAAATGTCCAACCATCTGATAATCAGCCTTTGCGCAGAAAACGGAAAAGAGTATAGGAGAGAAGACATGACAAGAAACTATAAAAATTCAGTCAGTGAACAAGGTGTAAGTTTGATTACTTTGGCAGATAAGGCTTCACCTGTATCAGAACAATATCGGACGATCCGTACAAATATTCAGTATTCCATGATGGATCAAGAGATGCGTACCCTCGTTATTACTTCGTCAGGTCCCGGGGAGGGGAAATCTACGACAGCAGCGAATTTGGCTGTGGTTTTTGCGAGCTCGGGGAAGCGGGTATTGCTGGCAGATGCAGATATGAGAAAACCAACAGTAGCGAAAACATTTAACCTTTCAAATTCAGATGGGCTGAGCAATATTCTTGGGAGACCACAGGTGAACCTGGATCAAATTATCCAAAATTCCGGCGTACCTAATCTGTCTGTCCTGCCAAGCGGTCCAAAGCCGCCAAATCCCTCAGAGCTTTTAGGCTCTGTCAGAATGGGCAAACTGCTGGAGCTTTTGGAAAGAAATTATGATTTAGTCATATTTGACATGCCTCCGATTGTTACAGTTACGGATGCGCAGGTTTTGGCTTCAAAAGTAGATGGCACAGTGCTTGTTGCAAGAGAGAATGTAACCAACAGAGACTTGTTGAAAAAGGCGAAGAATTTACTGAACTATGTGGATGCCAATCTTTTGGGCGTTGTTTATAATGGTTCAAGAAAATCGTCAGATCAGGGCTATTATTACGGCTAATATGTTTTAATTAACAGGAGGGGTTCAGATGATTGATTTACATTGTCATATCTTACCGGGAATCGACGATGGAGCTCAAACAGTGGAAGATGCTGTCGCAATGGCTGAGTCAGCCGCAGCACAGGGAATAGAGCATCTTCTATGTACTCCTCATCACAATAATGGAAAGTATGACAATCCTGCAGAAAATGTTATTTTACGGGTACATCAGTTGCAAAATCTGCTGGATATGAGACAGATTCCCATTACGCTGTATGAAGGTCAGGAAGTCCGTATCAGCGGCGATCTGCCGGAACAGATCAAAGCAGGAAAAATTTTATTTGTTGATTTAAATAACAAATATTTGTTAATAGAATTTCCTGCAAATGAAATTCCGGTGTATGCCGAACGCCTTTTCCTTGATTTGATTGCCATGGGACATCGTCCGATTATTGTCCATCCAGAGCGGAATCAGAGGTTTATTGAAGACCCGAACCGTTTGATCCCATTTATTGAACTGGGTGCATTGACACAAATGACTGCCCCCAGTTATATCGGTATCTTTGGAAGAGAAGTTGAGAATACGGCAAAACAAATGGTGGAGAATAATTTAGTTCATATGATGGCCTCAGATGCACACAATGTGCGAAGAAGGAACTTTTTTATGAAACGGGCATTTGAAGAGATAGCAAATGATTTTGGGAAAAGAAAAGTAACTGCGATGGAATTCTGTGCACGAGATGTGCTCAATGGTGATGAAGTAGATATTCTATCGTTTAAAGAAATCAGGCGGAAGAAATTCCGATTGTTTTAGAAAGAGTGGCTAAAAGGGATGAGTAGAAAACAAAAATTAGTTTTGTTGTTGTTGATAGATTCTCTGATCATTGTTGGGGCAAATATTTTTTCTTATTTTTATATGGCGCCCTATATTGAGATTACTGTCAACATCTTGATTTTAAGCGCAGTACTACAGTTAGCTTTTTACATAGCGCTAGGATTTATTTTTAATATATTCACACGGATAAATCGGTTTACTAATTTAAAAGAGATGATTGCGATTTTTTCTGCAACGACTATTGCCTGGTTGGCTGAAGTAATCATTCTCTTTTCAAAAAGTCGAAGAACATTATTCCTAGCGTATCTGATTACAACCTTTTTGATTATTTCCAGTCGGTTGGTATGGCGTCTAATTGTTGAATGGAAGAGGAATGGAAAGCATATCTCAGATTCGAAGGCAAGGAAGACTTTGATTATCGGTGCAGGAGAAGGCGGCCGAATTTTACTGACAAGTTTGAGCAATTCATCAACTAGTAAAGATATTAAAGTGGTGGGTTTCATTGATGATGCATCAGATAAATACCGTATGTATTTAGGCGGAATCAGAGTGTTGGGAAATACAGAATCTATTCCTACACTAGTAAAAGAATATGGGATAGAAATGCTGACAGTGGCGATTCCTTCCTTGAAGAGAGAAGAGCTGCAGCGGATTTTGGATATTGTTACTCCTTTGGGATTGCCGGTGAATGCCATGCCGGCGCTGGAAGAGCTTGCTTCGGGAAATATCACTATTTCCGGTTTGAAAAAGATCAATGTTGTTGATCTGCTTGGAAGGGAAGAAGTTCAACTGGATGTAGATCAGCTGGAAGGGCAGATAACAGATAAAGTGATTTTGGTTACTGGAGCAGGCGGGTCCATCGGTTCGGAAATTTGTCGACAGATAATGAAATTTAAACCTAAGCAATTACTGCTGCTGGGACATGGTGAAAATTCAATTTATCTGATTCACAGAGAATTATTTTGCAAGTATGAAAAGCAGCCAATAGAAATTATTCCGATTATTGCAGATATCCAGGACAAGCAAAGACTTGTGGATGTAATACAGCAGTATCGTCCGGATATTGTGTATCATGCAGCTGCGCATAAGCATGTTCCTCTGATGGAAGAAAATCCTGTGGAAGCATTGAAGAATAATGTATTTGGTACGAAGAACATAGCTGAAGCAGCTAAAGAGCAGCAGGTTAAAACATTCGTTATGATTTCTACGGATAAGGCTGTTAATCCGCCAAACGTAATGGGTGCGACGAAACGAATCGCTGAAATGATTGTGACAGGAATGAACGAAGAAGGTAACACGAAATTTTGTGCTGTACGATTTGGCAATGTTCTTGGAAGCAGAGGAAGTGTTATCCCTGTGTTTGAAGAGCAGATTCAGCAAGGTGGACCGGTAACTGTTACAGATTTCCGAATGACTCGTTACTTTATGACCATTCCTGAAGCCAGCCGTCTGGTAATTCAAGCCGGAGCGTTAGCAAGAGGCGGGGAACTTTTTATTTTAGATATGGGTGAGCCGGTTAAAATCTATGATCTGGCAAAAAAAATGATTCAATTGTCAGGCTATCAACAAGATGAAATTGAAATTGTTGAGACAGGTATTCGTCCGGGAGAAAAGCTGTATGAAGAACTGCTGGTAAGCAAAGAAAAGAATGCTGAACAGGTCTATGATAAAATATTTATTGGCAGTGTAAACGGTTTTTCAATTGATACTGTGATGTCTTTTGTTGGCCAGTTGCCGGAAGACAAAGTAGAAATAAGCAGGAAATTAGTAGAGTTTGCAAATGAATCGAATAGGTGAAAGGTAGGAATATTTTATGACAGAAGAAAGAATATTTCTTTCCTCTCCTCATATGAGTGATGAAGGTTATGAAAAAAAATTTGTGGAAGAAGCATTTGATACCAATTGGATTGCTCCATTAGGACCTAATGTTGATAATTTTGAAAAGGAATTTTCTAATTATATAGGTATTGACAATGCTGCAGCATTGTCATCTGGTACGGCTGCTATTCATTTGGCATTGAAGGCTGCAGGAATAAGGCAAGGAGATATTGTTTTTTGTCCTACATTAACATTTGCTGCAACAATTAACCCAGTCATTTACGAAAGGGCTATTCCCGTATTTATTGATAGCGGTGAAAAAACATGGAATATGGATGCCAAAGCATTGGAGCAAGCCTTTCTAAAATATCCAGAGGTCAAAGCAGTTATTGTGGTTCATTTATATGGCTTATCAGCGGACATGGATGCTATCATGGAATTATGTCGTAAGCATAAAGTAGTGGTAATTGAGGATGCAGCGGAGTCGCTAGGAACTTTGTATAAAGCACAGTACACAGGAACATTCGGTGATTATGGAATATATTCGTTCAATGGAAACAAAATAATCACGACTTCTGGTGGCGGTATGTTGGTATCAAAACAACAAGAAAAAATAGAAAAAGTACGTTTTTGGGCTACTCAATCTAGAGATGCTGCTCGTCATTATCAGCATAGTGAGTTGGGCTATAATTATAGAATGAGTAATGTACTTGCTGGTATTGGCAGAGGGCAACTGAAGGTTCTAGATGAGAGAGTAGAAAAAAAGCGGAAGATATATAAGAAGTATCAAGCGGGTTTGAGTGACATTTCAGAAATTGGTTGGATGCCCAGTAATGAGTGGGATTACGCTAATTACTGGCTTAGCTGTATTACAGTGAATGGTGCTGTTACACCCACGCAAATAATGGATGCTTTGGAAGAGAAAAATATTGAGTCACGTCCAATATGGAAACCTATGCATCTTCAACCTTATTATGCCAAATATAGCTATATCGGAAATGGTTTTTCAGAAGATTTATTTAATAAAGGAATCTGTTTGCCATCAGACACAAAGATGAATGAAAAACAAATGGATCAAGTAATCGAAATTATTAGATCGTTATATAAGTGAGAGGGTTTGTGTAGAAGATGTACAAAAAATATATAAAGAGACTTTTTGATATTTTCTTTGCAATTTTGTTAGGTCTTCTTCTTAGTCCCATTTTACTGATTATTGCTATCCTGATAAAGGTAAGCAGTGAAGGACCTGTTCTGTTTTTACAAGAACGGTTGGGTAAAGATAAAGAAGTATTCAATATATGCAAGTTTCGAACAATGGTTACAAATGCAGAAAAATCAGGGGATGGCCTTTTTGTATTTTCTGAAAATGATAATAGGATTACTAAGATAGGTAAATTTTTAAGAAAAACCAGCTTGGATGAGCTGCCTCAATTGTTGAATGTGTTAAAAGGAGAAATGAGCTTTATCGGTCCAAGACCACCAGTTTGCTACCATCCTTATAAAATAGATGAGTATCCTGAAGAGTTTGATCCAAGATTTACTGTGCTTCCAGGAATAACAGGTCTAGCTCAAATCAAATTGAGAAATGGTGCAGTGTGGGATGAACGAATGCATGTAGACAACGAATATGTTGCAAATATAAGTTGTTCAAAGGATATTTCGATTTTTATAAAAACAATCACTACAATTTTTAAAAGTGAAAATGTTGTTATTTCTGACAATCATAGAAAACAATTGGAGAGAAGGAAAGAAGAAAGTGATATGGAATGAAAAATTAGACGAAAAGCCTACTAAGGAATTTGGAGAGGCTGTAGTTGAACGTAGAAATGTTGGTGGGAAGATCATTTCGATGGGGTTAGGAGAGCCAGATTTGGAAACACCCAGCTATATAGTTGATGCTATGTTTGAGGCGATAAAAGAAGGGTACACTAAGTATTCAGCAGCTCAAGGACTTCTTGAACTTAGAGAGCGGATTGCAAAGGATTTATCTGCACGGGTTGAGGTAAATTATTCTGCAAATGAGGTTGTAGTTTTGCCAGGAATTAAGGCTGCAATCTATTTTTCATTGTGCAGTATTCTTGAGCCAGAAGATGAAGTTATCTACTGCACACCTTGTTATGTTAGCTATCCAACCCAAATACTATTGGCAGAACCTAAAGCCAAACTAGTACCTTTTGATTTAAGTGAGGGGAATTTTGAGTTTGATCTTGAGGCTTTTAAAAATAAGATAACAGATAAGACAAAGGTTCTATTGATGGCAAATCCAAACAATCCAACTGGAAATATTTATACAAAAGATGTGATTGAAAAGATAATAGAAATATGTAAAGAGAAAAACATCTATATTATTTCTGATGAGGTATACGATAAACTTGTTTTCAGCAATAAGGAATTGGTCACCTTTTCTCAGTATGAAAGCATTAAAGAACAACTGGTGGTTGTCAATGGCTATAGTAAGTCTCACGCAATGACAGGTTGGAGACTTGGTTATGCAGTTGCCAATAAAGAATTAGCTAGAAAAATGAGTGTGCTGAATTTCAATGTAAACACAAATACAACAACATTCATACAAAAAGCAGCTTGCTCAATTTATGACCATGGATTTGATCATTTGGTTGCTTATAATAAGAAGTTAAAAGAACGAATGGAGTACTTTCACGAGCAGGTGAATCAGGTCAATGGTTTGTCGGGCGTTTTACCAGATGCCGGTTTCTTCTATTTTGTTAATATTAAAGAAACTGATATGACTTCTAATGAGTTTTGTGCAAAATTAGTTTTAAAAACAGGTGTGGCTGCTACCCCGGGGATTGCTTTTGGTGACAACTGGGATGATTATATAAGGTTTTCACTGGCTGTACCTTTTGAGGTTGTGGAGTCGGCTGCTGGTTTGTTAGTAGATTTTACCGAGCAATTGAAAATAGGGGACAGTAAATGAATATTTTAATGACTAGAAGACTCTTTGAACAGGATATTGATTACATAAAAAAAGGGATAAAAAAACGGACGGACAAACCTTTTCAATTAATTGAGCTGACTGAATACACGGAAGAAAATATTTTAAGTCGATGTGAAGAGGCAGATGTATTGTTAGGTCCCTTTGTAACAGAGACAATTGTAGAAAAAGCCAATCGATTAAAGTTCATTCAAATTCCGTGGACTGGTTTAGATACCTTTAATTTCAAAGCAGTTCAGAAATTTTCAGGAATTATTTGCAATTCTCATTCAAATTCAAATTCAGTATCAGAGTTTGGAGTTGCTCTTTTATTGAATCTTATTAAGAAAATTTCTTTCCATGACCAGTTAATGAGAACCGGTGATTGGAATAGAGATGAAAAAGCTATGACTTTGAAGTCGATGTCACTTAGTAATGCAAAAATTGGAATTATGGGATATGGTGCAATAGGTAGAAAAATGGGGAAAATACTCAAAGGGTTTGGTTCTGAGATTTATGTACTAGCTAATAAAGATGTTCAATTTCCTGAGATAACTGAAATATTTGCATTTTCCAGATTAAAAGAGTTTTGTAATCAAGTAGATATTATCATTTGTTCACTGCCCTTAACAGAGGAAACTAGAGGTGTTTTTGGAACAGATGTTTTTAATGAAATAGAAAATAAGCCATACATCGTGAATGTTTCAAGAGCAGAAATATTTGAGCCTAGAGCGTTGTATGATGCACTGAGTAACGATAGTATATCAGGGTATGCGAGTGATGTTTGGTGGAATCCGAATCAAGAATTAGATTTTGAGCGTTTCAGCAATGTTGTTTTCTCTCCACATAGAGCGGGGTATGTTGAAGGTGCACTACCTCATTTAGATGATGTAATAACAAACTTAGCGAACTTTATTACTGGAGGTGAGGTACTCAATATTGTGAATATTACTAATCAATATTGACGAATATACTATGAAAGAAGAATATATTGTTATCGGTCCTGGTAGTGATTATGTAAAACATATTTTTAGTGATATTGATAATTTTGAAGGGGGAACTCTATTTGCGACACCGGTTAAGGACGGTAACAAACTCCTTACACTGGTCCATCATATTCATTTTAGTTTAGCAATAAATCGAAAACTGAATCTACCATTTAAGAGAGTATGGAATAACTATTACTCACTATCTCAGGTGAAGTTTGATGATAGTGTTCAGTATTATTTAGTTTTTACTGATATTAGTGCTTGTAGATATTCTTACAAATATTTATGTGAGTTATCTCGGAAGAAAAATGTGAAACTAGGGATATCAATTCTAAATATTATGTCAGCTGTAGGATCGTTGCTTAAAGAAAAATTAGAGCTTTTTGATTACATTTTTTCTTTTGATAAAAAAGATTCTCAAAAATATGGTTTTATTTTTTGGCCACTTATCTATTCTAGTAGTCCTGAAGTGGAGAAAGAAAATTGTATAAATCGCGCATTTTTTGTTGGGAATGCCAAAAGACGGTTAGACATTATTCATGGAGTATTCGATCAGCTATCGCAATTAGATATTCCATCAGAATTTTATGTTTCTAAAGTTTCAAAAGATAGGCAAGTTTACACTCAAGATCCACATTTTCATTATAATCAATGGCTCAATTATAAAGATGTAATGATGGAAACTCAAAGATCTAACTGTGTCGTAGAAATAGTGGATGATAATCAAAGTGGATTAACACTAAGAAGCGCAGAAGCAATAACCATGAATAAGAAGATTTTGACAAACAACGAGTCTATAAAGTTATCTAAATTTTATGACCCTAAAAGAATTTTTATATTTAAAGATCCTAAAGAGATAACTCTTGAGTTTTTCAATCAGAATCTTGAAGTTGATTATCAGTATGACAATTCGTTTTCTCCGGAAATGTTGATTAAATATATGAAGCAGAACTAATAGGAACAAGGAGAGTGGAAATGAATATATTAATTCTAAGTTGCGGGACAAGGAATAAATTAGTACGTTATTTTAAAAAAGAATTTTCTGGTGTTGGGGAAATAATTGCCACAGATTCCAGTGAATTGGCACCTGCATTATATGAAGCTGATAGATATTACATTGTACCAAAGATAGAGGAAGAACATTACCTTGAAAAGATTTTATCTATTTGCAAAAAGGAATCGATTAGTCTTGTCTTAACACTTATTGATCCTGAAATTAGCTTGATTTCAGAGAATAAACAATTATTTGAAGCAATAGGGTGCATTACCTTAACCTCTCCGAAAGAAGTCGTAGACAGGAGTCTTGATAAATTGGCCATGTTTAAACATCTTGAGAGCTTGGGGATAAGAACGCCGAAAACATATGATTCATTTCAAGCGGTGTGTAAGGATATTAATGAGGACAAGATAATTTTTCCGCTTTTTGTTAAGCCTAGGATGGGCAGTGCCAGTTCTGGTATTTCTGTTATTGAGTCAGAAAGAGTGCTTGCCAATTTATTTGAAGATAATAAAGAACCAACAATCGTGCAGGAGTTTATGGACGGAAATGAATACGGTGTAGATGCTTATATTGATATTCTCTCAGGAGAGCTAATTTCTATTTTCATAAAAAAGAAGTTGAAAATGCGTGCTGGTGAAACAGACAAGTCAGTTTCCATAAGGAATGTTGAGTTGGAGAATTTTATAATTGATTTTATAGAGAAGAGCGAATACAGAGGTGTAATAGATATTGATGTATTTGAAAAGGACGGTTTTTATTACATTTCAGAAGTGAATCCTAGATTTGGTGGAGGGTATCCTCATGCTTATGAATGTGGAGTGAATTTCATAGAATACATAAGAATAAATCTTGAGGGTCGTGTAAATGTTGTAAATATCGGGAATTATGAAGAAAATGTATTTATGATGAAATATAGTGATGTATTAATAAAGAGGTTAAAAAAATGAATATCTTATTTTTAACTCTATCCAATATAAATTCTTTTGACGATCAGGGGATTTATATAGATTTATTAAATAGTTTAAGAGCAAAAGGGAATAATGTCTATATTGTTTCGCCAATAGAAAAGCGAAATAGAGATACAGGTAGGCTTATTAAAGAGGGTAGTTCATATATTTTAAAACTGAAGGTTGGCAATATTACTAAAACAAATATGATTGAAAAGGGTATTAGTACCTTGCTGATTGAAAAGCAGTATATCAATGGAATAAAGAAGCATTTTACAGGTGTTACTTTTGATTTAGTTTTGTATTCTACACCACCCATTACATTGGAAAAAGTAATTAGATATGTCAAAAAAAGAGATAAAGCGAAAACATATTTACTTTTAAAAGATATTTTTCCTCAGAATGCTGTAGATTTGAAGATATTAGAACCCAAAGGATTGAAATCAATTATCTTAAAATACTTTTTCAGGAAAGAAAAACGGCTGTATGAAATTTCAGATTATATTGGATGTATGACAAAAAATAATGTAGATTTTATTTTATCAAATAATGAAATTGAACCTCAAAAAGTAGAAATATGTGCAAATTCAATTTACCCGGTTGAGATTATTTCAGAGGACAATGAAAAAAAAGAAATTCGAAAAAAATATGGAATACCTCAAAACAGTGTAGTATTTATTTATGGAGGGAATCTGGGTAAACCTCAGGGAATAGAATTTTTACTTTCTAATATAACTAAATGTAAGTTCAGTGAAGCCTTTTTTATTATTGTTGGATCAGGTACTGAATACAATAATTTAGAAGCCAGTATAAATTCTATGGAATTAAATAATGTTTTGTTAATTAGTTCACTTCCTAAAGAAGAATATAATTGGTTAGTCTCGACTGCCGACGTTGGAATGATTTTTTTAAATCCAGATTTTACTATTCCAAATTTTCCTTCACGCTTTCTTACATACCTTCAAGCATCACTGCCTGTTATAGCAGCAACTGATGATAATTGTGATCTTCAATATCTGTTGGAAGAAAATCGGTTAGGATTTTGGAGTAACACACGAGATGCTGAAAAATTTAAAAATAATGTAAAAGCATTGCTTGATGCAGATATTAGAAAAGAAAATTCATCGTATTCTTACAGCTTTTTAAAGGAGAATTACGATGTAAGTAAGGCATCAGAAATTATACTAAATCATTTTAATATGGAGTAGAAAGGAAATAATGAATGTTTAAAGAGAAGGTTCTTTTAATCACAGGCGGAACGGGTTCATTTGGAAATGCTGTAATGGATCGGTTTTTAGATACTGATATCAAGGAGATACGTATTTTCTCGCGTGATGAAAAAAAGCAGGATGATATGCGGAAAAAATATTCAAATGACAAACTTAAGTTTTACATTGGAGATGTGAGAGACTATAACAGTGTTCAAAACGCAATGCATGGCGTAGACTACATTTTTCATGCAGCGGCGTTAAAGCAGGTTCCTTCCTGTGAATTTTTCCCAATGGAGGCTGTAAAGACTAATGTTATCGGTACTGAAAACGTACTGAATGCTGCGATACAGGAAAAAGTAAAAAAAGTAATTTGTTTATCAACGGATAAAGCTGCGTATCCAATCAATGCAATGGGAATCTCAAAAGCAATGATGGAGAAAGTTTTCGTTGCGAAAGCTAAAACAGCTGAGGATACAGAGACAGTTATTTGCGGAACACGCTATGGAAATGTTATGGCTTCTCGTGGTTCAGTTATACCGTTATTTATCGATCAAATCAAAAATGGTCAGGAGCTAACAATCACTGATCCGGAAATGACTCGTTTCTTGATGAGCTTGGAAGAAGCTGTTGAGCTTGTAGTTTTTGCCTTCCAGAATGCTGTGGCAGGAGATATCATGGTTCAAAAATCACCGGCTTCAACAGTTGGTGATTTGGCTCAGGCGGTAAAAGAGTTATTTACTGTAGACAATCAGATTAAAATCATTGGTACGCGCCATGGAGAAAAGCGTTACGAAACACTGCTGACAAAAGAAGAATATTTAGTTTCAGAGGACATGAATGACTTTTATCGAGTGCCAGCGGATACTAGAGATTTGAATTACGACAAGTATTTTGTTGAAGGAAATCAAGAACTTACAAACGAGGAAGAGTACAATTCTGACAACACACAAAGATTGAGTGTGGAACAAATCAAAGAAAAATTACTGGAATTGGCTTATGTGCAAGAAGAGTTGAAAGCGTGGAATAGCCGATGAACATTCTTGTGACGGGAGCGAAAGGTTTTCTTGGTAAAAATTTGATTGCAGAGCTTAGAAACCAAGAATTTAGTCAGATTTTGGCATTTGATGTGGAGACACCGAAAGTGCTCCTTGAAGACTATTGTAAACAAGCAGATTTTGTGTTTCATTTAGCTGGGGTTAATCGTCCAGAAAAAACAGAAGAGTTTATGGAAGGAAACTTTGGCTTCACTTCAGAATTGCTAGCATTGTTGAAAAAGCATAACAATCATTGCCCTATTATGATTTCATCTTCGATACAAGCTGCTTTAGATAATCCTTACGGGAAAAGTAAGCAAGCAGGAGAAGAGTTGCTAGAAGCTTATGGGAAAGAAAACGGCGTTGCTGTATTCATCTATCGTTTTTCAAATCTATACGGAAAATGGTCGCGCCCTAACTATAACACTGTAGTTGCAACTTTCTGTCATAAAATCGCTCGGAATGAAGAAGTTACAGTAAATGATCCAAATGCAGAAATGGAACTTTGCTATATTGATGATGTCGTGAAGGAGCTGATTCGTTGCCTTAAAGGAAGCCCCACAAAAGACGGACAATATTGCATAGTTCCTAAAATAGACAAGACAACTGTTGGTGAGCTGAAGCAGCTGATAGAGAGTTTTAAAGATAGTCGTAAGACGCTGGCTGTTCCAATGCTTGGAAATATGTTGGAAAAAAATCTGTATAGTACCTATTTAAGCTTTTTACCAGAAGATGATTTTTCTTATGATTTAAAAATGAATATAGATAGCCGTGGTTCTTTCACTGAATTTCTAAAGACGAGCGACAGAGGTCAAGTGTCTGTGAATATCTCTAAGCCTGGTATTGTTAAAGGAAATCACTGGCACCATACAAAAAACGAAAAATTTTTAGTAGTGAGTGGTAAAGGCGTCATTAGATTTAGAAAAATTGATACCAATGATGTGATCGAATATTTCGTTTCAGAGGAGAAGCTGGAGGTTGTGGATATTCCTGTAGGTTATACACATAACATTGAGAATCTTGGAGAAACGGATATGGTTACTGTCATGTGGGTAAATGAAGTCTTTGATCCCAATCATCCGGATACCTATTTTGTGGAGGTTTAATTGTGAAGAAATTGAAAGTAATGACTGTAGTAGGAACAAGGCCTGAAATTATTAGACTTTCAGCGGTTATTAAGAAGCTGGATGCTTCAGAGGCTATTGAACATGTTCTAGTCCATACAGGGCAAAATTATGATTATGAATTGAACGAAGTATTTTTTGAGGACTTTAACTTAAAGAAACCAGATTATTTTTTAAATGCAGCAACGGGTACGGCTGTTGAAACCGTGGGAAATATTTTTATCAAGATTGATCCAGTATTGGAAGAAGTTCAACCAGACGCCTTCCTGGTTTTAGGAGATACCAATAGTTGTTTAGCTGCAATTGCGGCTAAAAGAAGACATATCCCAATTTTTCATATGGAAGCAGGAAATCGTTGTTTCGACCAGAGAGTGCCAGAAGAAACAAATCGAAAGATCGTTGACCATACAGCAGATATCAATTTGACTTATAGCGATATAGCACGTGAATATCTGTTAAGGGAAGGGTTACCTGCAGATCGAATCATTAAGACAGGAAGCCCAATGTTCGAAGTATTGAATTCTCGAAAAGAAGAAATTGAGCAATCAAACATATTGAAACAGTTGTCTCTGAAAAAAGGGGAATATTTTGTTGTTTCTGCCCATAGAGAAGAAAATATCAGCTCAGAAGAAAATTTCATGGATTTGGTAGATAGCTTAAACAGTATTGCTGAGGTTTATGGGTTGCCAATTATCATAAGTACCCACCCACGTACGATGAATATGATCGAGAAACTAGGGATCAAGTTTCATGAATTGATTCAAACTATGAAACCAATGGGCTTTATTGACTATAACAAGCTGCAGATAAATGCAAAAGCTGTATTAAGTGATAGCGGAACAATCAGTGAAGAATCCTCTATTTTGCAGTTCAAAGCATTGAATATCCGACAAGCACATGAGCGTCCAGAGGCAATGGAAGAAGCGAGTGTAATGATGGTTGGTCTTAAAAAGGATCGTATCATGGAAGGGTTAGCTGTTTTGGAAACTCAGGAAGAAACGACATTAAGACATGTTTCTGACTACTCAATGCCAAATGTTTCTGAAAAAGTATTGAGAATTATTCTATCTTATACGGATTATGTGAATCAAGTGGTGTGGAGAAAATGAATTCAAATTCTCCTAGGGTACTAGTGATTAGTAATAATGCTTTTAGTGATACTAGTAATAATGGCAAAACCTTAGCTGCTATTTTCTCGGGTTTAAAAAATGTAGAAGTTGCCCAATTGTATTTCAAAAATGAAGTTCCAACGTCAGCTATAACGGATACTTATTTCAAAATCACCGATCAAGAAATGTTAAATAACTATTTTTCTTTTAAAAAAAATGCAGGAAATAGGATTGATAACTCAGTTTTAGATAATACTGAGTTATCGGCGCCGCTAATCAACCATACAACACCATCAATTTCGAAAAATCAATTGGCACGAATTTTTAGAGAGATAGTTTGGAAAAGACGAAGTTGGAAGAATAATAAACTCTTTTCTTGGATTGATGAATTCAATCCAAATATTATTTTATTTTGTGCTGGGGACTCTGAATTTTCCTATGATATAGTGGATGTAATTCAAGAAAAATATAAAACTAAACTATGCGTCTATATGACAGATGACTATATCCTCCCGAGAAAAAATAAAAGTATTTTGTTTGAAATACGAAGGAAAAAAATTAAAAAGGTAATGGCTAAGGCTATCATGAGAAGTGATGTGCTATTTGTTATTTCGGATAAAATGAGTGAGGTCTATGAGGGTGTTTTTGGGAAACAAAGTATTGTTTTAAAAAATATGTCAGAATCTTTATTGCTTAATAGTAGAGCACCTAAACAAAGGTCTAATGACATTAGTTTTGTCTATGCTGGTGGATTACATTTTAACCGTGATAAAACGCTTATGGAACTTGCAGATGTATTAGATAAATATAATAGTATTGAAAAAAATGAAATTAAGGCGAAGTTGCATCTTTACACAAATAATAATATAGACAAGCTGGATTTTGAGAGGTTAATCGGATTTGATTCTGTGGAGTATCAGGGATTTGTTTCTTCGAAAGAACTTAAGGTAGTTTTAAATGAATGTGATATACCAGTTCACGTAGAAGCCTTTGATCAAGAGAGTGTTGAATCCACTAGACTATCCTTATCAACAAAAATACCTGAATATATGTCATTAAACAAACCAATACTTGCTATTGGACCATCAGAACTTGCTTCAATGAGCTATTTAGCTCCATTCGCTTGCTGTGTTACAAATATTAAGGACTTGGAAGATAAAGTTGAAATTTTGTTGAATAGCAAGGAAGTAAGAGCATCACTGGCTGAAAAATCATTTTTGCAGTACAGTGAAGAATATGATAAGGAAGCGTTCGAAAAGAAAATGAGTGAATTATTTAACTCAATATTATTGTAAGAATCAAGGAGAACATAATGAACTGTTTGATTAGTATAATTGTGCCAATTTATAATGCTGAATCTACATTAGATCGTTGTATACAGTCTATCCTGAGTCAGTCACATTCAAATATTGAACTTATATTAGTGAATGATGGTTCAAAAGATCGTTCATTGGAGATCTGCAAAAAATATGAACGAATGGATTCCAGAGTTTCATTAATTAATAAGGAAAATACAGGAGTTTCCGATAGTAGAAACTTAGCTATTAAATCTGCTGTAGGAGATTTTATTGGTTTTGTGGATAGTGATGATTTTATTCATAGTGAAATGTATACTACAATGATTTCACAAATTTTAAGAGACAGAAGCCAAATTTGCACGTTGGCTAATTATACAATAAAACCAAACAGTCTTTTTAAGGAGAGGAGATCGTCCTTTAATAAAGAGACTGCTCTTACTAGCCTTTTTTTAATGCAGTTTCCTACATCAGTATGGGCGTATTTGTATGAAGCTAAGCTATTGAAGGACAATTTATTCGATAAAAACATCCATTTTTTTGAAGATTTCGAAATAAACTATAGGATTATTAATTCTTGTGACAAAGTCTCACTATGCTATGAGCAGCTATACTATTATGAAATCTCAGATGGCAGTATAAATAGAGCAAAACTGAATAAAAAAAGGATGAGCTGTCTAAAGATATATGACACTATTGATGAAGATATACAAAAGAAATTTCCAAGTCTTATTTTCTCTAGAAGCCATTTTATAGTTTCGATGATCCACCCTTTAGCTTCTTATGGAGTAGATGATAAGTTATTAATTGTAAAATTAAAAAAAGAAGCTAGGAAAATATTATTTTCTTTATTAAAATCATCAGAAGTACCGATAAAATACAAAGTAGCAATAGTAATTGCTTCCTTTAATCCTGTAATGTTTTCAGTAGTAGGCTCTATAACTGGAAAATCAAAATAGAGAGTTTTTACTTATTAAGTAACGATTAGTATGGGTGAATGTTTACAGAGAGGAATTGCGTATGGGAATTTATGTTATTACTAATATAGTAATAGTTGTATTAGGACTATTTTGTGGATTGAGCCAGCATAAAGATAAATTACTGAGTTATATTTTTATTATTCCTAGTTTTATCATGCTCTTTATTATATCTGCATATAGAGGAGATTTTGCAACAGATTATAGAGGATATGAGAGTCTCTTTTATACGTATAATCAATTTGGTTTCATTGAAGTACTTAGAGGAGATTTATACCAAGAAAAAGGGTATATATTTTTAAGCCGAATGGTGGGAGAATTTACAGATAATCCGATATATTTATTTATTGTTGTGTCGTTTATAATTTTATTTATCTTTTATCATCAATTCCAGAAGTATTCCACATACATGTGGTTAAGTGTTTTAATGTTTGTAACCATAGGTCCTTTTTATACTTCGTTCAACATAATGCGTCAAATTTTAGCAGTTGCTATAATTTTTTCTGGCTCTAGATTTTTATATGAAAGAAAAATGATTAAATACTTTTTGATAGTGTTTTTAGCATCACTATTTCATAGAACCTCTCTAATAATGATAGTTGCTTATTTTATACTTAACTTTAAGTTGAGTATAAAGAATATCATTGTTCTGTTCTTTACTTCTGTAGTTGCTATGCTCTATTTAGATAGAGTAGTTTTAATTATTCAAAATTTCTTTTACTCGGGTTATACTGAAAATTCTTATGGGATGACTGGGTTATCTTTTACCAATGTAGTTGTACCAATCACGATTTTAGTATTTTGTCTTTTTCATTATAAAAAGATTGATCTAAATAACACTATTCATAGAGTTTGGATAAATGCTGTTTTTTTCTATGTTTTCTTTAGTATTGCAGGTTTACAGATTCAAATGGTTCAGCGATTGTCTGAATTTTTCAGACCATTTGTAATGTTGAGTGTGCCATTTTTGTTGTCTAAGATAGCCAATAAAGAAATAAAAATTATAACAATAGTAGGTTTAGTATTTGTATTGGTTTTATATAATTATATTATGCTAAGTGGATCTGGTTATGATCCGTACTATTTTATCTGGGATTGAAACCTTTAGTTGTTTTGCAGATAAAAATCAAACTCTTTTCAGATTATAGGAAGTAAACTTTTAAGTATCTATAGAAAACAAAATTCAATTATTATCAAAACAACACTTTGAATTTTGCTAATGTTTAGTTTTTTTAAAATTTGAAATGCTGATAATGAATCTTGATGAGCAACATGCTTATTTTACTATTAGATTCAAGAATAAAATGAGTCAACATGGGGGTTTTTATGAAAATCTGTATATCAACAATAACTGATTATAATAATTATGGAAATAGACTTCAAAATTATGCGTTGCAAAAAACTTTAGAATCTTTGGGCTTTGAGGCGGAATCGCTAAGAAATTTTTCTATAGTTGATAATCGAAATGTTATGCAAAAAACTATTGATGTGTTGCGAAGCGGCAAGCTTTTAGATAGGATACTACCAAAAAGAAAATCGAAATTGCCTGCAGAAGTTGTTTTAGCACGTAAGCAAAATTTTACAAGTTTTACAAGTGACTTTATCCATGAAACAAGTTTTAAAGTTGATCAAAATACTATAAATTTTGATTTTGAAAAAAATTATGATTACTTCATTGTTGGAAGTGACCAGGTCTGGAATCCACAGTTTCAAAGATTTTCAACACTAGATTTTATTCCATATGCTGAGAAAAAAAAGCGGATATCTTATGCTGCGAGTTTTGGAGTAGGGTCAATTCCTGATGCTGAAAAGAATATTTATATTCAAGGCCTAAATGGAATTGAAGAGATATCAGTTAGAGAAGAAAGTGGTGCTTCAATAGTGAAGACGTTAACTGGCAGAACAGTACCTGTTGTCTTAGATCCAACTTTCTTGTTGAAAAAGGAAGAGTGGAGTCATTTAATTGATGAGCATGCATCTGATGGAAAGTTCTTATTGACTTATTTTTTAGGAACACCTTCTGAAATAGAGATGAAATACATAAATGACTATGCTAAAGCAAACAATTTATCAATCAAACATTTGAATAATTCCTGTGATTTAGATACATGGACAAGCGGACCAAAGCAGTTTATTCAGCTTTTTTCTCAAGCGACAGCCATATTCACAGATTCATTTCATGCATGTGCATTCTCCTTAATATTTGAGAAACCATTTATAGTTTTTGAAAGACATGATCACTTAAACTCCATGAATTCGCGTATTGATACTTTATTGAATACTTTCCATCTCAATGCTCAGAAATTTGATGCGGAAAATCTTGAGTTTGATATAATAGTAAAATACGATGACACGAGAACGGTATTAGAAAAAGAACGAGCGAAATCTTTCTCATTCTTAAAGCAAGCACTGAATATAAAGTGACATTTATGACAGTTAGGAGTTGATTTTATGACTCAAAGGAAAATTGGAATAGTATTATCGTATGGTAACTTAATAACAAAAAATTTGGTAATGTTTTTATATACGCCACTATTGCTTCGGATTTTAGGACAGTCTGAGTATGGAATCTATCAGATGGTAAACTCTGTCATGACATCCTTATCGTTATTTAGTTTAGGATTCGGAAGTTCCTATATTCGTTTTTTTACTAGAAGCAAATTAAAAGATAATAAAGATCAAGTAGAAAAATTGAATGGGATGTATCTTTTAGTTTTTCTCTTTATGGGATTTTTAGCTATACTTGGCGGAGTAATTTTGATTTTAAATGTTAATAATTTGTATGAAAATACGTTAACTCCTACTGAATTATACACAGCAAGATACTTAATGGTTTTAATGATTATTAATATCGGATTAACCTTCCCTAACTCTGTTTTTGATTGTAATATAATGGCATCTGAACAGTTCAAATTTCAATATTCCAGACAACTATTTCAGACGGTAATTGCACCTGTACTAACAATTCCTTTCTTGTTATTAGGTTTCAAATCGCTGGCAATAGTTTTTGTTCAGACCGCATTAACATTGCTATTTCTTTTATTAAATGCGAGATTTGCTATTTCAAAATTGAAAATGAGATTCCAATTTAAAAATTTAGATGTTTCCTTACTAAAGGAAATCAGTATTTTTTCTTTCTATATATTTTTAAATCAAATTGTAGACCAGGTAAATTGGAATGTTCCAAACTTTCTTTTAGGAATTTTTGCGGGTGCTAAATCAGTTGCAATTTTTGCAGTAGCAAACCAGATTAAGTTGATATTTATGTCAATGTCTACTTCATTTTCAAGTGTCTTTATACCTCAAATCAATAAAATAGTTAGTGAAGAAAATGATAATAATAAGCAATTAACTAATGTGATGACAAAAGTTGGGCGATTTCAAGCTGTAATTTTACTATACATTTTTGGTGGATTTATTTTGCTTGGGCAATATTTTGTGGAAATTTGGGCAGGGAAAGGGTATGTAGAATCATTTTATGCAGCCATTTTAATGATAGTACCGTTGTTTGTACCCCTCATTCAAAATGTGGGTATTGAAATTCAGAGAGCAAAAAACATGCATAAATTTCGCTCGATTCTTTATACGATATTTGCTGGCATAAATGTACTGATTACAATTGTTACAATTAAAATGTGGGGGATTTTAGGAGCTACATTAGGGACATTCATCACGATGATTGTTTGTAACGGTTTAATCATGAATTGGTACTATGAAAAGAAAGTGCTACTTAATATGTCGTATTTTTGGAAGTCGATTTTACCATTATTTATTCCTTTTCTAATTTCAACACTATGTTTGAGTTTTTTTAAAACATTTGTAGCCATAAATTCGTTATTCAGTTTTATTTCATATGGCATTTTGTATACAATTTTCTTTGCTTGTATCTATTATTTCTTTAGTATGAATGATACAGAGAAAAATTTGGCACATACTTTTCTAAAACGAAGGAAAAAATAAAAAGAATTTGAGGAGTTAATATGGCAAAAAATACAACTGATAATGTTCTTAAAAATGTTATTGATGGTGATTATTGTTCAGGATGTGGTCTTTGTGCTGCTCTTGATAAAAGATATACAATGGAGATTGATGAAAACGGCTGTATTAAGGCAAATTATCGACCATCTGATTCTGAACAATTTTCTGTAGAAAGAGTTTGTCCGTTTTCCAACCAATCAAAAAATGAAACAGAGTTGGGTGAGCTTATTTTTGGTGATACTAAGGATATACAACAAGATGTAAATTTAGGATTCTTTCTGAATACATTTGTTGGAAATGTAAAAGAGGATAGTTATCGATTGAATGGAAGCTCTGGCGGTATTGGAAGCTGGGTAACCGACAAATTACTTCTGTCAAAAAAAATAGATGGCGTCATACATGTTAAAGAAAATCCAAGCGCTGATAATGTTATGTACTCATATCAAGTTTCATATTCTGTAGATGAAACAAGAGAAGGAGCTAAAACAAAGTATTATCCTATCGAATTGTCAGAAGTTTTAAGAAAAATAAGAGGAGATGGGAAGACATATGGAATTGTGGGTGTACCTTGTTTCATCAAAGGCATCAGATCTGCCTGCATCCAAGACCCCATTTTATCAAGTCAAATAAAATTTACTGTAGGTTTGGTTTGTGGTCATTTGAAATCCAAACTGTTTTCTGAAGCAATTGGTTGGGAGTGTGGAGTAGAACCTGAAAAGCTTGAAAAAATAGACTTTAGAAAGAAATTGGAAGGTAGAAAAGCCAGCGATTATGGTGTTGAAGTTTTTGAAAAAGGTTCTGATAAAACTGATTCAAAAATAGTTCCAACGAGATCGTTATCAACAACAAATTGGGGATTAAGTTACTTTAAGTATAACAGTTGTGATTACTGTGATGATGTACTAGCAGAATTAGCTGATATCACAATTGGTGATGCATGGTTGCCAGATTATGAACAAGACTCCAAAGGAACAAATATTGTTATTATAAGGAATAAGGAAATTCTTGATTTATTTGAAGAGAATAAATCTGAGTTGGATTTAAAAGAGGTAAACAAAGAGGAAATCGTTAAATCTCAAGCAGGTGGGTTCAGGCATCGAAGAGAAGGTTTGAAATATAGATTATTTTTGAAAGAGACAGCAAATGAGTGGATCCCTCAGAAACGAGTTATTCCATCAAGTAACCATATCTCTGAGAAACGAAAAAAAATCTACTATTATCGAACTGTTTTGACAAAAGAAAGTTTTAATGGAATGAAAACGGCTAAAAAATTAAGTAGCTTTAATGAATTCCAAAAATATATGAAACCATTTGAGAAAGAATATTCAAAATTAAATAAGGTGTCATTTTTAAGAAGGATTATAAGAAAAGCAAAGCGAGTGATCATTTCTAGTTGATTTTGGCAGGTTCTGATAAAAAACATTACATTTTGGTTTGAATAGCATTCGGTTGTTTACTGGTACTGACGGTATCTCCAATCGCTTCGAAAAAGAATTATCAGATGTAGAATCTAAAATATATACTAGAGACCTATTTAGAAGGGATTAACCACTGCCCCCTTTTTCATATATCCCCTATTTTACAATTGTGTTAAGAAATCATGCCAATTTTTCAAAAATATTGCTAGGTGGAGTAATTTGTGAGAAAATGATTTAGTGTAACGATTCTTGCGTAAATGAGGAAGTGTCTTATGAATTTATGGAAAAAACTAGTACTGTCGTTCTTGGGCTTGGTTTTTATAATGATCGCCGGAATCTGTGCCTATGGACTGAAAATCTATTCTGATGCCAGCAGTACGGTGACAGATGTATATGAATCAATCGAACGGGTGTCAACAAAAAGAGAGGTCGCCGTGAGTATTGATGCTCAGGAACCATTCTCTGTATTGCTGATGGGAATCGATAATGGGGACCTCGGCAGAACAGAAGAAGATGGCGGTCGATCGGATACAATGATGGTCGTAACAATTAATCCTAAAGAAAATAAGTCTACTATCCTTAGTTTAAGTCGGGATACTTTGACGGAACTGGTAGGAAATGATACGACAGACAAACTAAATCATGCGTATGCTTATGGCGGCGCAAAAATGACGATTGACACAGTTGAAAATCTTTTGGATATTCCAATCGATAACTATGTATCCATTAACATGAAAGGGTTAAAAGATTTGATTGATGCTGTTGGCGGAATCGATGTGGATAACCCTTATGATACAGAGCTTGATGGGATTATTTTACCTAAAGGTCCAATGACGTTAAATGGTGAAACTGGTTTGGCGTATGCCCGTTACCGTTACGATGATCCAGAAGGCGATATAGGCCGTCAAAAACGTCAGCGGGAAGTAGTTGAGAAAATCGTTAATAAAGTTCTGAGCTTTAGCGGTGTGACTCAATACAAGAGTATTTTAAATGCAGTTAAGGATAATGTGAAAACTGACTTGACCTGGGATGATATGATTGACATTCAAAAGAAATACATGAATTCATTTGGAACGATTGAATCTCTTCAGCTGGAAACACAAACAGAAGAAATTGATGGTGGTTCTTACCAAATTTTGAATGCTGACAATCTGTTTGATGTACAGACAAAATTGCGTGCGCAGTTGGGCTTGGCTCCAAATGATGCGATGCTTGCCGAGTTGACTGAGAAGCTTTCTGTTTATGCCGTGAATTCAGGCACAGGCTATACTGGTGATGCTGATTATTATGATTCAGGTTATGCTGACCCAGGAACAACGGGCTATAGTCAGGACTATGGCTACACAGCTCAGGGAAATGTAGATCAGGGCTATGCGGAGTCAACACCGATTGAGGAACCGACAACACCAAGCTACGAAATCAATTCGGACTATGTACCGGAATCTGCAGGTTATTGACCTTTGGAGTAAGATACTGTCAGTTAAAGTGAAGTAATGAAGAAGCACTGATTCATCAGCTGCTTCTTTTTTATGTCATTGGATAGAGTGGAATGATTAATCCTGATGTTTTAAAACTGCAAATGACGGCGAGGGTTGGCAACTGAGGTTGTGACAAAGCTTCTCCGTGCTCCCGCATAAACGGAACTGGCAACGCAGCATAGTTTAGGACCGGCAAGTGCTAGTTCTACTTTGCCGCTTCTGCTTATATCAGTACTTTAGCAGAAGGGGATGTGTAGTTTCGATAAGGATTCCTTGAATAAAACCAGCTCACTTGATGTAGTAGAACTGTATGCGCAGCGGAGAGTAGAAGAATTGCTGTTTCTACGAGTCTAACGATTCTCAAGACAAAATATTACACTGTATCCATTTTTCTGCGCCTACAGTTCTCACTACATTACACTACACTTCGTTTCGATTTCATCAATTTCTAAACGGCAGAGCCGCTAAGAATTGAAGGACTTCATTTTGATCTCATCAATTTCTAAATGACAGAGCCATTAAGAATTGAAGGACTTCGTTCCGATCCTCGAAGAATGTAGGGGCTTTGCTCCTACGCTTCTTGGAATGCTCGAATCATACAAAGACTGGAACACTGTTTATTCAGTTTTAAGGGTCTGAGGCATACTAATGTCGCAAATCCGAATCACTATTTTTCCTATTTTTATAGGGTGTGACATTTTCTATAGTCCGTAAATAAGCGGTCTTCAAATAGCACCTTAAAAGCTCAGTGAATCTATTCACTTTAATCATTTTTTTATTTTCTTCTAGTGGTAATTAGAAAGGAAATATGCTATAATTGGACTATACCAAAATTCGGAATGTTAAAGGGGACAATCGATCATGAAAATTATTCGTGTGGCAAATGCAGAAGAAGGCGGAAAAAAAGCGTTTGAATTGATCAAAGAAGGTATGGATGTTGGAGCAAAAGTGTTAGGGTTGGCAACTGGAAGTACACCGGAAACTTTATATAAAGAAATGGTGGAAAGCAATTTGGATTTTTCTGAAATGACTTCTATTAATTTGGATGAGTATGTTGGACTTGGTGAAAGCGATGATCAAAGCTACCGTCATTTTATGAATGAAAAACTGTTTAATAAAAAACCATTTAAAGCAACCTATGTTCCTAATGGAAAAGCAGAAGATTTAACTGCTGAATGCGAGCGTTATGAAGGGATTATCGACAGCCATCCTGTTGATATTCAAATTTTAGGGATTGGTCAAAATGGGCATATCGGCTTTAACGAACCTGGAACTCCTTTGGATAGCTTGACTCATGTTGTTCAGCTGACAGAATCTACAATCAATGCGAACAAACGCTATTTTGATAAAGTAGAGGATGTACCGACAACTGCAGTTTCAATGGGGATCGGTTCAATCATGAAAGGGAAGAAAATGATTTTAATGGCTTATGGTGAAGCAAAAGCGGATGCTGTTAAAGGAATGATTGATGGACCCGTAACTATTGATATGCCGGCAAGTGCTTTGCAAAATCATTCAGATGTAGTTGTAATTATTGACGAAGCTGCTGCATCAAAATTATAATTAATTTCAATGACTGCTGTAAAATTTTACAGTGGTTTTTTTTCATCTCATTTTCTCGAAAAATTAGTGTTATAATGAACATATAGGTTAAAGTATTTCTGAAAAATTGAATAAATAGAAATTTTTCTATTAAAATATCACTAAATCATCGTTTAGTCAGTATCTAAGGAGGTTCTATGAATTTAGCAAATTTTAGGCAATTAGGCGGTATTCAAACAAATACCGGTAAAATGGTAAAAAAAAATCGTTTATTAAGATCTGGAGAAGTGTATCAGCTGAATAAAAAAAGTTTGGATGCCCTTCATGAACATGAGCTGGTAAAGATCATTGATTTGAGAGGCGAGAAAGAAATCACTACTCGACCGGATGATCAGCTGAACAATGTTTCTTATCAGTGGATTGATATCATGAAAGACGTTCACCATGATGCGAGTATGGAGGACCTTTTTGATGTTGCTGATATCGGAGCGGTTGACAGACATATGATTGAGATCTATGAGAACTTGATTTTGAATGATGGAGCACAGGAAGGATACAGAAAATATTTTTCTGAGCTGCTTTCTATAGAAAAAGGCAGCGTTCTTTTCCATTGTTTTGCAGGTAAGGATCGTACAGGTGTTGCTGCAGCATTAACGCTGGAGCTGTTGGATGTGCCGAGAGAGTCGATTTATGTTGATTACTTAGAAACAAATGTACAGCGGCAAAAGCCCAATGAACTGTTTTTGGCAGAGGCAGCTGCAAAAGGGTTGTCTCCTGAACAACTGGCAGGAATGAAAGTTGCCATGGAAGTGAAAAAAGAATATCTGGATCGTGCCTACCAGCTGATTGATCAGCATTTTGGCGACATTCAGAGCTATACAAAAGATGTGCTGAAATTAAGCAAAAATGATATTCAGTTATTAAATCATCTGTATGCTGAATAGCTGGAATATTTAGTTTGTCAGGGAAACGTAGAAGAAGTAAGGTGTGAGGAATACACTTATTTTTTCTACGTTTATCTGTCTGTTTAAATAGATGAAACATAATGAATAGTTCAGAAACGATGCTGGGAAAATAGTATTGGGTGTATTTTCTCCGGCAGGTTTAAAATAAAGTGAACGGATTATTAGATTATTTGGTTTGGAGGGTTGGCTATTTGACCTTTAGGGAGAGCTGACACAATCCAACATTACTATTACGAATGTATTAGAAATTGCTATTGTCGGTGTAGCGAGCAGTCTTTCTAAAATAATCAGTGTACTGCTGCAGGAAGTATTGGTGGAATTATCAGACTGCTGATCTGCATTCAGCTTATGCTGTTATTAAGACACTATTTTGAATATTCATAAGATTTATTTATTAAGAAAAAGCAGTACAATTACTGAGCCTGAGTTGCAGAAAGATGATGATATTTAAAGATTGCTGTTACTGCTGATTGTGGGAGCTTAATTGAATAAGGTTATATGACCAATCAGGCTGTATCAATTTTTTAGAAATAAGAGGGGAGAAGCGAATGATTAAGGGAATAATTTTTGATATGGACGGTGTTCTGGTTGATTCAGAATATACATTTTTGGAGTCAAAAACAGAGCTTTTGAAAGATGAAGGATTTCCAATGGACATCAGTTACCAGTACCAGTTTATGGGCACTACATTTGAATTTATGTGGCAGAAAATGAAAACAGAGCTGTCTTTGCCTCGTTCTGTGGCTGAATATATTCAGGATATGGATGATCGCAGAGCTGCGATGATTAAAAGAGATGGGATTCGTCCGATTAAGGATACAGTTTCTTTTGTCAGGCATTTAGCTGAAAGCAACTTAAAAATGGCTGTTGCTTCGTCTTCTCCAAAAAGGGAAATTATTTATAATCTAAATGAGCTGGGGATTACTACCTGTTTTGATGCATTGGTAAGCGGGGAGGAAGTAGCTCATTCCAAACCAGAACCGGATGTCTTTTTAGAGGCTGCCAGACAAATAGGGATTGCCCCGAAAAACTGTCTGGCTTTTGAAGATACAAGGAATGGCAGTCTGTCTGTGAAAAATGCGGGAATGTTTTGCGTCGGGTTTGAAAATCCAGATTATCCTGCGCAAGACTTGAGTAAGGCAGATCAGATTATCCGCAGCTTTTCAGACATTCAGCTATCAGATTTGCAGGAATGGTTTTCAGCAAAGTAAAACTCAAAAAATGAGTGAAAAGACATGGTACCTGAAGTACCCCTCTTTTCACTCATTTTTTTATTGTTTTCATTTAATCGTTCGATATACAATATTTATTTGAAAGATTTATTCCATGCCAATCAGATAATCATCGTCTTTCATTGCTTCAACCTGTCCAAGCAAGTAACCATTCCCTACTTGAGAGAAGAAGTCATGGTTGCTTGTACCGGTGGACAAACCATTCATAACAATTGGGTTTACGTCGTTAGCAGTGTCTGCAAACATTGGGTCCATTCCCAAGTTCATTAAGGCTTTGTTGGCATTATAGCGAAGGAAGGTTTTTACTTCTTCAGTCCAGCCTAATCCATCATAAAGCTCTTCTGTATACCTTTCTTCATTTTCATATAATTCATAAAGCAAGTCATACATCCAGACTTTTATTGCTTCCTGTTCTTCTTCAGAAAGCTCATTAAATCCAAGCTGAAATTTATAGCCGATATAGGTACCATGAACTGATTCATCACGAATGATCAGTTTGATGATTTCTGCAACGTTTGGCAGTTTATTGTTTCCCAGATAGTAAAGAGGTGTATAAAAGCCTGAATAGAAAAGGAATGTCTCCAGAAATACACTGGCAATTTTTTTCTCTAAAGGAGTACCATGTTTATAAATTTCATTGATTCGTTCTGCTTTTTTCTGCAGGTAGACATTTGTATTGGTCCATTCAAAGATATCATCTATTTCTTTTTTTGTATTAAGTGTACTAAAAATAGAAGAATAGCTTTTCGCGTGAACGGATTCCATAAACTGAATATTGTTCAGTACAGCTTCTTCATGGGGAGTCCGTACGTCTTTTCTTAGCTGATCCATCCCGCTTTCTGATTGAACTGTATCAAGCAGGGTCAATCCGCCAAACACGTATCCTACAGTTTGTTTTTCCATATCAGACAGTGTCCGCCAGTCATCCAGATCGTTTGACAGTGGAATACGGGTGTCCAGCCAAAATTGTTCTGTCAGTTTCTCCCAAGTTGATTTATCAATGATATCTTCGATTGCATTCCAGTTAATCGCTTCATAATAAGTTGCCATGATTTCTTCTTCCTTTCTGCCTGTTCGTTCACCAAAAATTAACTGAAAGACAAGATGATGCTATGTCCTTAGTATGTCCTAGCCTTCTGAAATCGAATAAACGGTATTCCAGTCTTTGTGTGATTTGAGAATTGCAGTAACATGAGAGCTGTAGACACAAAAGCAACTCTTCTGCGCTTCGTTGCATATACAGCTCTATTACATCAAGTGAGCTAGTTTCATTCAAGGGATATTTATCGAAACTACGTATACCATTCTACTCTGCTAAAGTACGGATATAAGTAAAACTGGCAACTCAAGATAAGAAAGGTCTGTCACAGCCTTGAGCTTCTCTCAGTTAATGTTTTAAATTTAATGGTAATATTAATACTTGATTATTTATCATTCAAAGAACTGATTTTACCGGAAGCTTGAAGTTGTTAGATGACACAGCTTTCGCACTGATTGCTTCCGATTTCTTCTGAATCTTCTGTGAATGTCCGTACGTAATAGATGGACTTGATTCCTTTATGGAACGCATAGTGACGCAGGATATTTAAATCTCTCGTCGTTTGTTTTGTTCCTTCTTTCCAGTCGTACAAGCCTTCAGGAATTTCAGAACGCATGAACAGTGTCAGACTCATTCCCTGATCCACGTGCTGCTGTGCAGTCGCATAAACGTCAATTACTTTGCGCATATCCATATCGTATGCAGAAGTGTAGTAAGGAATCGTATCGTTTGCAAGGTAAGGTGCAGGATAATAAATTTTCCCAATTTTCTTTTCCTGACGTTCTTCAATTATTCGTGTAATTGGATGGATGCTAGCACTTGTATCATTAATATAAGAAATAGATCCGTTAGGTGCAACAGCTAAACGGTTTTGGTGGTACAAGCCGTCTTGTTTCACCGCGTCACGAAGCTCTTTCCAGTCTTCTGTAGTGGGAACAAAAATATCACCAAACAATTCTTTTACTTTATCAAATTTAGGCGCTATTTTGTTATCGATATATTTTTCGAAATAAGTACCGTCTGCATAAGCAGATTTTTCAAAGTTATGGAATGTCTTCTTGTATTCTTTGGCAATTTGATTACTTTCCACTAAGGTCCAGTAGTTCAACAGCATGAAGTAGACATTTGTAAAGTCCAGTGATTCTTCTGAACCGTATTCCATATGATTTTTGGCAAAGAAGGTATGAAGACCCATTGCCCCTAAGCCGATGGTGTGGCTTAGTTTGTTTCCGTTTTGAATTGTTGGTACAACGTCAATATCAGAAGAGTCTGTGACAAATGTCAGTGCACGGGTCATTGCTCGAACGGATTTACCAAAGTCAGGGCTTTCCATCAAATTAACAATATTTGTTGAACCAAGGTTACAGCTGATATCTGTTCCCAGTACTTCATATTCCTGTTTGCCGTTGATTACAGACGGTGTCTGAACCTGCATGATTTCTGAACACAAGTTGCTCATAATGATTTTTCCGTCAATCGGATTTTGTTTGTTCGCTGTATCAATGTTCACAACATAAGGGTAACCGGATTCCTGCTGAAGCTTGGAAATTTCATTTTCAAGATCACGGGCTCTGATTTTCTTTTTGCGAATATTTGGGTTGGCAACCAGTTTGTCATATTCTTCGGTAATATCAATATAAGAGAAAGGTACGCCATATTCTTTTTCTACACTATAAGGGCTGAATAAATACATATCCTCATTTTTACGAGCCAGTTCATAAAATTTATCAGGAACAAGAACGCCTAAAGATAAAGTTTTTACACGTATTTTTTCATCCGCATTTTCTTTTTTAGTAGATAAAAACATTTCAATGTCCGGATGGAACACATTTAGATAGACAACACCGGCACCTTGACGCTGTCCCAGCTGATTAGAATAGCTGAAGCTGTCCTCGAATAATTTCATGACCGGAACGACGCCGCTGGCAGCCCCTTCATACCCCTTGATTGGTGCACCTGCTTCACGCAGATTAGAAAGGGTAATCCCAACGCCGCCGCCGATCCGTGACAACTGCAGCGCTGAGTTGATGGAGCGGCCAATGCTGTTCATGTCATCTGTAATTTGAATCAGGAAACACGATACAAGTTCGCCGCGGCGCTGTCTTCCTGCATTTAAGAAAGAAGGAGTAGCAGGCTGATATCTTTGATGAATCATTTCGTCTGCCAGCGTCAGTGCCAGCTCTTCATCTCCATCAGCAAAATACAAGGCATTAAATGCTACACGATCTTCATAGCTTTCCAGGTATTCTGTACCTTCATTGTTTTTCAGTGCATACTGAGAGTAAAATTTATAAGCAGCCATAAATGACTTGAATTGAAAATTTTGTTCATCAAGAAACTGATACAGGCGCTCGATAAAGACCATTGAATACTTTTTGATAAAGGCCTGTTCAATATAGTCGTTTTCAAGTAAATAGTTGATTTTTTCTGCGGTATTCGCAAATTTTTTTGTATTCGGTACAGCATTTTCTTTAAAAAAAGCTTCCAGTGCCTCATGATCTTTATTTAATGGAATCTGTCCGTTTACCGGGCGATTAATTTCATTATTTAATTTAAAATAGCTGACATCTTTAATTTCTTTTAGACTCAATTTCACTCACTACTTTCTTAAAGGATTCAACATCTTCGTTTGTACCGCTAAATTCAAAAGAAAAAAGCAGTGGTACGTCGTAATCTCGTGCAATATCTTTTGCAGTATAAACAAATAATTCAGCAAAATTTCGATTACCACCGCCAGCTACTCCCTGTAAATTGTCCTTGTTGGTTTTATAATCCAAAAAATCATTTACAACTTCTGTGATTTCTATGTCATAGGTAGGAACAACTAAAATAAATGGCTCATTTATCTCAAAAAAAGGATTCGCAGGCTCAATTTCATAAGCTGGCAAATCCAATTTTTTTATGAAGCGTCTTGTCTGTCCTGTAACACTAAAATAGGCTATCTTCATGATTAAGACAATTGTTTCAATTGATCTGGACGGAAGCCGACTACTGTAGCTGCATCAGAAGTGATGACAGGAACACTTTGATACCCCTGATCTTTTAACCAATCAATCATTTCAGGTTGATTATCAATATTAACTTCCTCAAAAGGGATATTATTTTCGTTTAAAAAGCGTTTTGCCATGTTGCATTGAATACAATTATTTTTAGAAAAGATTTTTACGTTCATAATTTTTTCCTCCTCAATTAATCTACATTCCCTAGTATAATTCTCTTAAAAAAAAAGTCAACACTTAGGCACTATATATTGTGGTTGTTTTTTTGTCGAACACAAAGTTTTGTGTTTTTTTAATATTTATGAAACTCAGTAACTATGAGAGTTCTGGTGTGGAGTATGGTCTTTTTTTGTTTATAAATTGGCGAAATAAAAAATTTTCAGCCAAAAAATTACCACCTAAAATACAAGATATAGTGTCTGTTTCTTTCTGGACACAAGATTAGGCTCTGTCTGAAAACTCTAGTGGTGAATATTTTCGTGGAAGTCATTGTCATAAAGCCTCGTTTATGCACTATACTGCCAACACTTTTCCAAGTAGACGCGTTTGTATCGAGAATCGAACAAGGTGAGACTCGTAGATACAAGGATTTTCCACTGATACAGGAACAGCTAGTGGAATGGTATGCGAACCGACAATCTGATGAATTAACAATAATTCATTCCTGTATTAAAAGTTTGCTTCTGCGCTTCTACGAATGCTCGTCGCATGTCTTAAGGTCGTGCAAGAACTTGCTCCTACGCTTCTACGAATGCTCGTCGTATGCCTTATGCTCATACAAGACATGCTAACGGTTTTCCAAGTAGACACGTTTGTTCAATTCTCGATACAAATGTGTTTGTTGAGAAATGTGTTGGTAATATCTGATTGCTCTATAGTTTTTAGACATACCTTAGAACGTTTTTTTCAACGAAGCAGAGAATAATTGTTCAATTCCTTACAAGCAGCATTGACATCGCTTTGTGAAAGCGTTATTCTATTGATAATGATTCTCAATTTCATTCATAAAGAGTTGAAACTTTTTCACAAAAAGGAGGTAGAATGATGCTGACACTAATAGAAGCAGAATTAAATAAGGTATATACAGTGAAGGAAATTAACACTGAAGAATCTTCAAAAAAGCATTTAAGTGATTTGGGATTGATTTCTGGAGGGAAAGTGGCTTTGGTGAGCTACTCAAAAGGAAATGGGATTATCGTTCTTCATAACAGTCGTATTGCATTGAATGACTCTGTTTTGAGGCAGGTTGTCATCGGTGAGGAACAGGAACAGGAAGAGACCTGGTTGTCTCTGGATCAGCTGGAGGTTGGTGAGAAAGTTAAGGTGGTCAGTATTTACGGGAAAGGTGCTGTCCGTCGCCGCTTGATGGATATGGGCTTGACGAGAAATGTCAATGTTTTGATACGAAAGCGGGCGCCATTGGGAGATCCGATTGAAATTAATTTGCGGGGCTATGAATTAACCCTTAGAAAAAATGAAGCAGAGCTTGTTTTGGTAAGGAAAGAGGTGGGCTAAATGAGCTATCATATTGCACTGGCAGGAAATCCCAATAGCGGGAAGACAACAGCTTTCAATGGGTTGACCGGAGCAAATCAATATGTAGGGAACTGGCCGGGAGTAACCGTGGAGCGTAAAGAAGGAAAATGGAAAAAGGATAAAGAAGTGATTCTTCATGATTTACCGGGGATCTACTCATTGTCTCCTTATACACCAGAAGAAGTAATTGCCAGAGATTACCTGCTGGAACAAAATCCGGATGTAATTATAAATATTATTGATGCAACGAATCTGGAAAGAAACTTATATTTGACCACACAATTAATTGAAACAGGAATTCCGATTGTTTTGAGCCTGAACATGATGGATATTGTTGAAAAAAATGGCAAGAAAATTAATTTTGAGAAACTGGCTTATAGTTTAGATGCTGAAGTGCTTGGTATCAGTGCGGTGAAGAAGCGTAATTTGGATAAATCGGTTGAAGAAGCACTGCATCATGTTAGGAAAGCTTCCGGAGACCTTAGTTACCCTCAATATGATAAAAGACTGGAAGCAGCTTTAAATGAAATCATTGCAGTGTTGGGACAAAGTGTACCGGAAAAACAAGCCAGGTTTTATGGGATCAAGTTATTTGAACGTGATCCAAAAGCTGCGGCTAAGCTGAGATTGTCTGAAACACAAAGAAATGAGATCGAAGAAATTATCAAAATTACTGAGAAGTTATTTGGTGATGACAGTGAAACGATTGTCATTAATGAACGTTATGAATTTATCTCTAAACTGATTGCACTCTGTGCGATTGAAGAAGATGAAATTAATTTGAAGCTAAGTGATAAGATTGACCGTATCGTTACAAACCGCTGGCTGGCCTTACCGATTTTTGCTTTTGTGATGTGGCTGGTTTATTATCTGTCCATTCAAACCATTGGTGTTATGGCGACCGATTGGGTGAATGAGGAACTGTTTGGTGCCATTATTCCTGAGACGGTTGAATCTTTACTAGAGAGCTGGCAGGTGGCCGGCTGGATGCAAAGCCTTATTTTAGAGGGTATTATTGCCGGAGTTGGAGCAGTACTTGGTTTCCTTCCGCAACTGGCAGTTTTATTCCTCTGCCTTGGTTTTCTGGAAGACTGCGGATACATGGCACGGATTGCATTTGTCATGGATCGGATGTTTAGAAAATTCGGATTATCCGGAAAATCTTTTATTCCCATGCTGATTGCCACAGGATGCGGAGTACCGGGGATTATGGCAAGTCGAACGATTGAAAATGAAAAAGACCGCCATATGACGATTATGGTTACAACGTTTATGCCATGCTCAGCAAAATTGCCGATTATTGCATTAATTGCCGGCGCATTCTTCCCGAACAGCAGCTGGGTTTCTCCTTCTGCCTATTTTCTGGGTATCGGTGCAATAGTACTTTCAGGAATTGCATTAAAGAAAACAAAGATTTTTTCTGGTGATCCGGCACCCTTTATTATGGAACTGCCGACGTACCATATGCCTCATCTGAAAAATATTCTTCGTTATTCTTATGATAGAAGTAAAGCATTTGTTAAAAAAGCAGGAACAATCATTTTCGTTTCCAGTATTATTATCTGGTTCACGTCAACGCACTCTTTCAGTATGCAGGAAGTGGAAGGCGGAGAAAGTATTCTGGCGGGGCTTGGCAGACTGATTGCACCGATTTTTGCACCATTAGGCTGGGGCAATTGGCAGGGAGCTGTAGCGACGATTACCGGATTGGTTGCTAAGGAAAATGTAATTGGAACGTTTGGTATTTTGTTTGGTCACTTGGAAGAAGTATCTGAAAACGGTGTGGAATTCTGGAGCGTGCTTCAAGGAGCTTTTACACCGATCTCTGCTTATTCATTCCTGGTCTTTAATTTATTGTGTGCACCATGCTTTGCTGCAATCGGAGCAATTCGTCGTGAGCTGCCTGATTTGAAATGGTTGGCAGGAGCAATCGGTTATCAATGCGGCTTGGCTTATGTGGTAAGCTTCATCATCTATCAATTTGGGCATATTATTTTTGAACAGGGAACTGTAGGAATTGGAACGGTTATTGCAGCAGGATTGGTCGCTGCAATTGTTTACCTGCTAGTAAGAAAGCCAAAATCTGCAGAACCAGTGCTGACTGTTCTACCGGCTATTGAAAGGGGATAGAAAATGGCAACAATTATTTTATCTGTTCTTATATTTGGCAGTGCAGGATACGTTGTGTACGCTAAATTGAAAAAAGGTCAGGACTGTTCGGACTGTCACACGACCTGTCCGGTGAAAAAGGAACAGGATCAGACATAAGAATATTATTATAAAAGGAAGATAAAAAAACAACTGAACAGCAGCTGGAATTTGCTGCCAGTCAGTTGTTTTTATACAGAATCAGAGACCATTAATGCTGGAAAATGTGGAACTGCAGCACTGAAAACGGTTGTTTCCAATAGATTTAAAATCCTTTGAATTTTAATTGATATTTTTCTTGAATAACTAAGTTTCAGGTGCTACAATAAGTAAGTGTCATTTGGGACGTTAGCTCAGTTGGTAGAGCAGCTGACTCTTAATCAGCGGGTCGCGGGTTCGAGCCCCTCACGTCCCATTGGGTGCCAAACCCACGAGAATGGTATTCTGTCGGCGTTTTAGGACGTTTAGAAGATGGAATACGCATTCTCTTTTTTTGTTTTTTTAAAGTGGTGAGTGCCTAAAAATGCCTATTACAAATGGGTACATTCTTGGCTCTTTGTCAAATCGGACTGATAGTATCACCAATGAACATCGGAAGAAGGAATCGAACTCCTTCTCCGGTGTTTTTTAT
This sequence comes from Enterococcus sp. CWB-B31, assembly GCF_020567645.1. NCBI lineage: Bacteria > Bacillati > Bacillota > Bacilli > Lactobacillales > Enterococcaceae > Enterococcus > Enterococcus sp. CWB-B31. The sequence continues at coordinate 40 of NZ_JAJDJW010000005.1, read as the reverse complement.
TTGTATTGAATAAGGCCGTTGAGTAAGAAAATTCGGGTAC